>JBEKHQ010000036.1:0-10239 GCA_050012195.1 Bryobacteraceae bacterium
AGATCGGTGGGCCGGAACGCTGTGAAGTTACTGTTAAAGTCCGTGGCGTCGTCGATCGCCTTACTAAATGTGTAATTCGCCTGGAACTGCAGGCCGTTACTGAATCGCCGACTAAGTGAGGCCGTCAAACCATTGTAAGTCGAGTTACCGATGGAGGAGTAAGTGTCGTTCTGAATGATGTTTGGATTGATCTGCGTATAGATCGGCCCGATGAACGGATCCACGACACCGGTCGGCCGGACGTTAGTTTCCTGGTCAAGCGGGATGTGAACGCTGCGGTAGTAGTTGTAGCCAACCTCCAGGGAGAGGTTCCTCGATAACTGCCGGTCGATGCTGAAGCTCGCTTGCACCGTGTAATTGTTCTTGTAATTCGGCGCAAGGTCGAACACCACTCTTCCGGCCTGCCCGGGTCCCGGGACAATGGGGCCGCCGTCAGCGGCAGGGAGCGCGGCCAGGTCCGCCGCGTTTAGAGATCCGAACGGCAGCTTGCCTTCGGCGACGCCGATTTGCCAGAGCGCCGCCGCGTTGCCCTCAACTCCGGGAAATACTCCCGGCAGCGCCGCAGTCACTTGGCTGAGGTATTTCCCGCTATCGTTCAGCAGGTTGGTCAAGTAAGGAATCTGGAAATAGACCGGCGAGACGAAGACTCCGCTTCCTGCGCGGATGACCGTCTTCTGGTCGCCGGTGGCATCCCAGGCTATACCCAGCCGCGGCGAAAAATACACTCCATGCGGAACCGGCGCGGGCTCGGCGTCATAATCGATGCGGCCGCCGTACTCGATTCTCAGTCTCGGGGAGAGCTTCCATGCGTCTTGAGCGTAGGCGCCGACATAGTTGGCCCACGAACTCCAGTTCGCATTCCCGAACGCCTGCCGGAAATCGACCGGCAGCCCCAGATCGAACGACTGCAGCGCGCTCAGGTTGGTCGCCGGATTGCCGGTGGCCGGATACCCGTGCTGAACATTGAATGCACCCAGCAACGGTTGCGCGGCGGTCGGCACCAGCGCGATTAAGGGAATGGCTCCGTCGAAGAAGTCAAATTCCCCGGATGTCCACAACTGATTGGTCACGTTGTAGTCGACGGGGCGGTATGAAACCCCGAACTTCAGCGCGTGATTTCCCTTGGTCCAGGAGACGCTGTCCTCGAATTGGAACCTGCGCTCCTGCACTTTGTAGGGCAGGTAGTGGTCGCCGTCAAAATTTCCCAAAGCGCCCATGTCGAGGTATGCGGAATTAGGCTTGTCCGGATAATCGTCGGCTCCATCGTGCGGAACAGCCTGTACGCGCAGCTGATTGATCACGGTCGGGCTTAGGGTATGGGTCCAGCTTTGAAGGATCGCGTAGTCGTTCCAGAACAGGACGTTCGAATCGCTCGGCGATTGCGTCGGATAAGGCCAAATTCTGCTTTCGTTATGACGCATCACCGAGAGGCGCGTGGTCAAGCTGTCGTTGGAGTCCGGCATGTAGTCCATCCGAATGACGCCGTCGTTGTATTTCTTGTAATCGTCGAAAACGCCGGTATTCGGGCCCAACAATTCTTGCGTGGCGGGGAAGTTTTGAGGGTTCAACGCCGGCGCCAGCCCCGCCGCGATCGCTTTGAGCGTCGGATCGCCGGAATTGGATAGCAGGCCGAGGTAGGTGGCCTGGTCGGAGCTGAGACCCAGCGCTTCCGGGCTAGTCCCGTAACTGCGGAATTCAGGCGTGTTCTGGTGGATGTACTCGTACGATCCGAAGATAAACAACTTATCTTTGATGATGGGGCCGCCGAGGCTGAGGCCCGATACGAAATTCTGCTCGAAGGCCTTGCTGGTGGCGAAATAGTTCTGGGCGTCGGTATCTTCATCGCGGAAAAAGGCGTGGACGCCGCCGTGCAGAGCGTTGGTTCCCGATTTCGTCACCACGTTGATGGCGGTGCCGGCGGTGAATCCGAATTCCGCCCCGAACGAGCTCCGGTTCACTTGGAACTCCTGCACCGAATCCACCGGCACGTTGGGAGTCCGAAGCTGCCCGGAACCATATTCGTTCTCGCCACCGTCGATGGTCACCAGGTTGTTCCGTCCGTTGCTGCCTCCCACCGAGAATCCGGATGTGAGAAACCCAGTGAATCCGGGCATCTGAGCGCGCGGAGCGTCGGAACTGGAAACTCCCGGCAGAGTGAATACGGACTCGGTGAAGTTCCTATTGAGATTGGGAATATTCTGGACAGCAGTCTCATTCACAGTGTTGGCTTGTTGGGTTTTCTCCACTTCGATGAGCGGCGCCGCCGTCGTCACCTCGATGACGTCGCTGACCGCGCCGATTTGCAAGTGGATATTGAAGTCGGCAACCTGACCCACCGAGAGCACGATCCCTCGGGTGATCGACTTGGCGAAACCTGCCACCTCCGCTTCCACGATGTACGTTCCGGGCGTGAGCGCCGGGACAATATATGCCCCGTCCTCGCCGGTCTTTACGACCCTGGCAACCCCAGTCTCGGGATTGATCACTGTGATGGTCACACCGCCAATCACAGCGTCGGTCGGGTCGTACAGCGTCCCTTTGAGCGTTGCGGTCGAATAGTCCGCCTGCGCATGCAGCGGCGGAACTACGATCACACCGGCGAACACGGCCAGCGCTACAACAAGGTAGATGCAGCGGAAATGTGAAGTCGACATAAATGGGCTAGCCTCCTTGGAGAGTTCGTAAAAACTCTCGGCTGCGAACGGGGAAGGCTCTCGGACTCGGCAGCCGGCTTATTTGCAGCCGCAAGTTCGGGAGCGCTAAGGTTCAGGACTGTTCCTGAGAATGCCACAGCGGAAGCAAATGGATGGCCGCGCGTTTTGGCGCGCTCGCGGCAGTGATCGGGCGGGAAGTGGCCCGGCACTGGCCGAAATGACGCACAAATTGGGGGAGATTGTGAGGGAATTTCCTCAGCAGCATAGTGGTACTGCCTCAGAAAACTTCTCTCGCTTGGTTGCGCGATTTGGCCGGTGAGTTGCCCGCCTTGGTCGATCGTGCGGTCTGACAGGAGCGTTTTCTCATGACACACGCAGTTGGAATCCATTCTCGCGGCGCGCGTAATCTCGCCGGCCTGGAACTCGACAATATCGAGCGCTTTGGAGTTTATGACAGGCTCCATTACGAAGGGCGCACTTACACCAATCTGGAGGAATTTCGCCTGACGGGATCTCTGGCCGCGCTCCTTAAGGATTTCGGCGTTCGGAAAAACCAGCGCGTACTGGTGATGATGCCGAATTCGCCCGAACTGACGGCGGCCTTCCCGGCGGCTTGGATGTTGGGCGCGGCGATCGTGCCGGTGATCCCGCAATGGACCGCGACCGAGGTGAGCGACATCCTGCGAAATTCGGAAGCAACCGTGGCGATTACGGTGCCCTCCCTGGCTGGCCGCATCCAGGCCGCCAACGCCGAGGCCCGGACTGTCGAGCATCTGCTGGTTCTGGGCGAGTCCGAGGTCGGCGGCGTCCGGAATATCGCTCCGCTGCTGCCCGGCATTGCTCCCATCGAAACCGTCGCCGATAGGGCGGATTCCGACCTGGCCATCCTGCTGTACACCTCCGGGACAACCGCAACTCCCAAGGGCGTGATGTTATCGCATGGAAACTTTCGCTCGGCGCTGGAGGGGTGCTTCCGTCAAAATCCGGTAGTGGAGCCTGGCGCGCTGCTGCACTCGCTGCCGCTCACGCATGTTTACGGCGTGATTGTACAAGGCCTGGCGAACAGTTGGGGCCTATCCACGGTTCTTCTGCGGCAGTTCGAACCCACGCGCGTGTTCGAGGCGATCGAAAAATATCGGGTGCGGCACCTCCCGGTGGTCCCCACGATGCTGGTTTATTTGCTGAACCATCCCGAGCGCGGGCGTTTCGATACCTCGAGCCTCTATCGAATCACCAGCGGGGGAGCGGCGCTTCCGGACCGGCTTCGGCAGGAGGCGGAGCGGGTGTTCCAGTGCCGGATTGATCAAGGATACGGGCTTTCCGAGTCCGCTGCCATCGCCACCGGATACGAGATCCGAGAGCCGTACCGCCCCGGGTCGGTGGGACGAGCCACGCCGGGCGTTGAGATTCGCATTGTCGACGACCAGAACCGGCCGCAGCCTCCGGGAACAATCGGAGAAATCTGTCTGGCGGGCGCCAACATTACGGCCGGATACTGGCGCGACGCCGACGCCACCGAGCGCGCGCTCGCCGCCGGTTGGCTGCATACGGGCGACATAGGCTACCTAAACGAAGAAGGGTTTCTGTTCATCACCGACCGCAAGAAGGATCTAATCATCAAGGGCGGCGAGAACATCTCCCCACGCGAGATTGAGGAAGCTCTGTATCTCCATCCCGCCGTGGCGGAAGCAGCCGTCGTGGGCATACCTCATCCCACCTACGGCGAAGAGGTTTGCGCGGTCCTGCGGTTGAAGAGCGAAGCTCAAGCGACAGCGGAGGAGATTCGGCGCCATGCCGGCGGGTACGTCACCAAATTCAAGGTGCCGGCGACGGTGGAGTTTTGGGCCGAGCTGCCTAAGAACAGCAACGGCAAGATCCTGAAGCGCGAGATTCGTCGCCGGGTGCTGGCGGCGCAAGCGGCGGGTGCGTAGGAACGCGGATGTTACGCGTCTCTCGCTTTGCCGCTCTTCGGCCGCTTCCGCTCAGCCGGCCGCTTCTTGGAGTGGAGTTGCGCCTCGAGTTCAGCCACGCGTTTTCGAAGCTCTCCCAGTTCGGCTTCGCTCCCGGCGGGTCCCGTGGGCGTGGGGCCTGCGAAAAATCGCCGCATATTTTCGAGCGGCGCCACCGCCGCCGAGCGCACGCTGCTCAATTGGTTTTGAATCGCGTCCTGCACTTTCCCGTAGGTATCGAAGGCTGCTTTCAGGTACCACAGCATGAAATCCTGCCGCGCCTGGTCGGAGGCGACGATCAGCTGCCGCAACAACTCCAGCGGAAGCCCGGTGGGCTGGCCCTTGGCGTCCTCCATAATGATTTGCGCCAGAGCCACTCGGGTAATATCCTCGCCCGTTTTGGCATCCAACACCTGCACATCCGCACCCCGGCGGATCATGATGGCAAGTTCGTCCAGATTGACGTAGCGGCTGGCGGAAGTGTCGTACAAGCGACGGTTTTCGTATTTCTTGACGACGATTCGATCTGTTTTCAACTCTCGGCCCTCGTGTTGCACTGCACAAGACGCGCCCTGAAACGCGCGCGGCCCGGCGGCCAAATTCCAAATAACATCTTGACACAAAAACGCTACAGGTGTAAATTTTAGATGGATGCTGCATTGCAGCATTAAGGAGAACTTTATGAAAGCCACGACAAAGACCGAAGTTCCGGAGGCGGCCGCCCCGCTCGCCTCCCCATTCTCGCTTTATTCGGAATGGATACAGCAGGGGACCGAGACGTTCTTCGCAAGCCAGAGGATTCTATTGGACTTGGTGATGCGGCAGAATGCCACGGCTATGAATGCGATCCGCGAACGGTTCACCGCGGCTCGGCCGGCGGCGGCCGGCGCACTGAGCGAAATCGCGGGCGAGGGGATGTCCAATTTTATTGCGGCGCAAAAGATTCTTCTGGATCTGGCGCAACGCCAAAACGATATCGTCCTCAACGGAGTGAAGGAGCGGGTTGGCGCCGTTACTCCCGCCGCGGCTATGACCGATCTGCTGCGCCGCAGCGTGGACACCTTTATCGAATTGCAGCGCCACTTCCTGGAAGTGGCTTCCAAACAGACCGACGCCTGGGCGGAGGCCGCCAAAACGGGCCAAACATTCAACGGCCAAGGGCTGGCCGACCTGGCTCGCGAGGGCATGGAGAATTTCGTCCAAACGCAAAGGAAGTTTCTGGATGTGGTGCTCGAAGAGACTGCCAAGGCCGGTAAGGCCGGCGCGGGGAAGGCGGGTAAGCCCACCGAACTCGCCGAATTAGCTCGCCAAAGCGTGGATGCCTTCATTGACGCGCAGAAGAAGCTGCTGGACACGGCCGGAGAGCAGATGAGCGTCAACTGGAAGGCGGCGCGTCAGACCCTGAACCTCTTCGCCCCCATTCCTAACGCCAGCCTGGGCGAATTAACGCGCCAAGGAGTGGAAAGCTTCGTGGGCGCGCAGAAGGCGCTGCTGGATGTTATGACCAAACCGCGTGCGACTCCGGTGGCCGCCCACGCTAAAGCGCGTCCCGTCGCGCATCGGGCGCACGTAAATTAGCCGCCAAAGATGCGGCACGTCACGTGCAGGCTTTCCACGGAGACCAGCCTGAGGAGGCCCATTTGCATGCCGCATCTTCACCCCAGCGACCGGCTGACTTCGGAGGACGCCGTCTTTTTATACTCCGAAACGAAAGAGACGCCGCTGCATATCGGCAGCGTTTCTATCTTTGACGGCCCCATCCCCTTCCGGGCCTGCGTCGATTACGTCCAATCGCGTCTTCCGCTAATCGAGCGTTATCGTCAGCGGATCGTGGTGCCACCCTTCAACCTTGGACATCCGACTTGGGAAGACGACGCGGACTTCGACATTCGCAACCACATTCATCATGCCCGCCTGAAACACGGCACCGAAGCCGAACTTCAGGCCCTGGCTGGCCGGGTCTTCAGTGAATTGATGGACCGGTCCAGACCGCTGTGGGATATGACCGTGGTGGATGGTCTCATCGGAGGCCGCAGCGCCCTCCTGTCGAGGGTGCATCACTGCCTGGTGGACGGAGTATCCGGTGTCGGCTTGTTCAACGTGATGTTGGACCCCAACCTTAAGCCTCCAGCCGAAGACCAGCGGGCGTTCCATCCGCGTCCCGCACCCGGTCCCGAGGCGTCGATCGCCGATGCGCTCGCCAGTTCCTATTCCGAGATGCTGACTCGGTTTCTTTCCGCCCAGGCTGCCAGCCTAAACATCGCCGAGGCGCTGGTAAGCAACCCGACCGCCCTGCATTTGGACCAAGTCGCCCGATTTCTGCCTGAACTTCTGGCGCCGGTGGATCGCCTGCCGTTCAACAAGCCCTGCAACGGGCCGCGCAGGGTGGCCTGGAGCGAGATCTCCATTCCGGAAGTGAGCGCGATCCGGGCGGCTTGCGGCGGAACCTTGAACGACGTCGCGCTGACCGTAGTGACGGGTGCGGTTCGCCGCTATGCCCAGCATCACGGGGAGGGCGTGAAGAATCGGCTGCTTCGGCTCATGGTTCCCGTCAGCCTGCGCCGCAATGGCGAATCCAATGGCTTGGGTAATCGCGTCTCACTGCTTCCGGTTAGTATTCCGCTGGATATTTCCAACCCCATCGAGCTGTTGAAAGCAATCCACCAGAGAACCGAAGCATTGAAAGCGTCTCGCGTAGCGGACCTGATCTATTTATTCGCCACCTGGATGGGGGCCACGCCGGTGCCGGTGCAGGCTTTGATGGGAGCATTCGCCAACCTGCTGCCGGCTCCCCCGTTTAATCTGGTCTGCACCAACGTTCCCGGACCCCAGTTGCCTTTGTACCTGCTCGGGCGTGAAATGCTCACCTACTATCCATACGTGCCGATTGGCAACGGAATGGGTATCGGCTGGGCCATTCAAAGCTACAACCGCAAGCTCTTCTTCGGTCTCACGGCGGATGCCGAGGTTGCCGGAGACACCGGCCGGTTGAAGCGTTTCTTCGATCAGTCTTTTCGGGAATTGCGCCAGCAGGCCGGTATTCGCGCCACTGCGCCGAACCGTGCCGGCAAAATGGAAAAGGTGCGGAACAGTGTGGAGCGCGTAGGACTTTCCGCGCTTCACAAAACAGAAACTGCTTTACACCAGCTTGCCTGAAGGTGTACAAAAGAGCTAGCTCGCCGGCCAGGGGCCCAAACATTCATGGCAGAGAGGCCATATCACGTTCGTGAGGATGATGCAGCAGCGTCTGTGTCCATGTGGCAGGAGGCGCTGTTCGGCGTCGAGGTACTTCTGCTGCGCGCCGCTCCCGCCTACTATGGCTTCGGCGTGCCGCGCGGAGATGACTCCGCGGTGGTGGTCATCCCCGGTTTCCTGGGTACCGATCTTTACTTGATGGAAATGTACGCGTGGCTGCGGCGGATTGGTTACCGCTCCTACTTCTCCGGCATCGGCCTGAACGCCGAGTGTCCGAATCTGCTGATTCAGCGCAAGTTGAATGCAACCCTCGATCGCGCGCGAGCCGAAACTGGCCGTAAGATCCACTTGATTGGGCACAGCCTGGGCGGCATCATCGCCCGGTCCGCAGCCCGCCAGCGGCCAGATGAGATCGCCTCTGTGATCACGCTGGGTTCGCCGTTCCGCGGTAATGTGGTGCACTCGCGCGTTCTTCGCGCGGCTGAAATGGTCCGCGACAACATTTTGCAGACGCATGGCCCGGGCGTTCTACCGGATTGCTATACCGGCCGATGCACCTGCAATTTTCTCGACTCGCTCAAGCGCGATCTGCCCGAATCGATCACGCAGACAGCCGTCTACACCCGCAGCGATGGTGTAGTGGACTGGCAGTACTGTATCACCGATAACCCCGCCCTGGATTTTGAGGTTCCGGGTACGCATGTTGGACTCGCGTTTAACCCGATCGTCTACGACATCATTGCCAAACGGCTGGCAGCCGCGGCCGAGGCCGGCGCGCGCACGAACTAGGGCGTCCGACCCATTCAGGAGGTCCAGTGAAAAGTTCGTTCGCATTTTTTCTGGCGCTCGCCGCCGCGCCCTTATTCGGGCAGCCGGAAATCCCCTTCGACTCCGTTCCGGACTTTTTCAAGTATCCCTCCGAGATGAACCTGGGCGAAATGGCGTCCGTCGCGGTTAACTCCAAGGGCCACATCTTCATGTTGTCGCGCTCCAACGTAACAGGCCCGCTGTACGGCACCATCGCGACGCAAGTGCTGGAGTTCGACCAGAACGGCAACTACATCCGCGAGATCGGAAAAGGACTGTACGGCTTCGGCTATGCGCACAGCATCCGATTCGACAAGTACGACAACCTGTGGGTGGTGGACAAGGGCACCAACATGATCATGAAGTTCAACCCGGTGGGCCACGTCACCATGGTGCTGGGACGCAAGGAGGAGGCGCCCGACGAGCATGAATACCGCAAGGCCGGCGATCCGCCGCCCCGCCACGTGGACAATTACTACAACCAGCCCACCGATGTCGCCTGGGACTCGGAGGACAACATCTTTATCAGCGACGGCTACCAGAATTCGCGCGTCGCCAAGATCGACAAGAACGGCGACTGGATCAAGTCCTGGGGATCGCGAGGCGCCGACCCCGGTCAATTCAACACGCCTCACAACATCGGTCTCGACCGGCAAGACAACGTCTACGTCGCCGACCGCCAAAACGCGCGCATTCAGGTGTTCGACACGAATGGTACGTTCCTGCGGATCATCAAGATCAACGTCCCGCCGCCTCCGGGCGCCAAGTTCGTTCTCGGCAACACGCCTCCTAGTCCGCCTTCCACCGGAACTATGGGCGCCGGCGCGCCGTGGACCATCTGCATCACGCAAGGGCCGACGCAATATCTCTATACCAACGATGCTTTTCCCGGCAGGATCTACAAATTAACGCTGGACGGCACAGTGGTGGGCATGTTCGGCAAAGCGGGACGGCAACTCAAGCAGTTCAACTGGAATCACGGCTTGGCGTGCCCGTCGGAAAACGAACTCTATGCGGCCGATCTCAACAACTGGCGCGTGCAAAAGCTGATCCTGCATCCTTCTAAAAGCGCTGCGACGGCAGCCATCCAGCCTTGACGTTCCAACGGGGGCTACAGAGCGCCGGAGTTTCTGCCGAACATGCAAGAGTGAGCGCCGGGGAATTCGCCTTAGATCTCCAAACAAACGCGCCTGACGCATCATCCAAAAGACCCGTTTGGCGGAGGTTCGGGACATGCGTTGTGTTAATCTGAAATTTCCGGCCCTGGACGGCCCTGTGAATGCGCCGCTGGCGGGCCAACATCGCCTGTCCGCGCAAATTGGGGAATAGCACATGAAGAACATGACTTGGATCGTGCTGTGTGTAGCCCTGGCAATCTGCGCCGCGGGCTGCAGCCGAAGCGCCCAGCAGTATTTGGACCGCGGCAACCAGGTTTTTGCGGCCGGTAAATATGAGGATGCGGCCCTCAACTACCGTAACGCGTTGAAGAAAGATCCCCGCTCGGGCGAGGCCTACTATCGGCTGGCGCTCGCGATGCTGAGGTTGAACAAGGCCAGTGACGCTTATCAGATGTTGATCCAGGCGGTGTCCCTGGCTCCGCAAAACAGTGCGGCTAAGGTCGAACTGGCGGGTTT
>JBEKHQ010000037.1:0-10146 GCA_050012195.1 Bryobacteraceae bacterium
CCCCCGGTGGATGGTCTGTGACGGATATCCTGGCCCATGTCGTGGGCTGGCAGGGGCGAATCCTGAAATGGCATGAAGCAACAGCAAGGTGAAACCCCGGCCGTACCGGCACCCGGATTGACGTGAGATTTGAAACGCTTCCACCAGATGATCTACGCGCGACTGCAACTCCAGCGGCGATAACGCCAATCCCGAAGCTGAGGCGGCCTAAGCGATCTTCAAAGAGGATGGTGAGGAACAGGAGGGTCGTGAGATATCCTGCAAAGACAACGAACTTGCGAGCCCTGTAGCGCGCATCGGCCGGACCAAAGCGCAGTGGCAGCGTTTGTTCGAGCACGCGGAAAGTCGTATAGATGACGAGCATTCCGACGACTGCAGCAATGCACTTCCCCAGAAGCGAGAGCGAAAGGGGCCTCTTTTAGGAGATCATTCGTCCAGCCACCAGCACTCCCAGTTCGCCACTTCAGGCGCACTAAGAATTTTCTCGATAACGACGAGGTGATATGATACGCCATTAGCGCTCATCGGCGACGCCGATTCCAGAACTAAGGTCGTAGCGTTCGCGACCGGCGTGGTGGAGTTTCTAAGTGCGATCCGCGCATCCGGGGCTCGGCGCGGTTTCTCAAGGCGGTTTCTCAAGGCGGTTTCTCAAGGATGGTGCGGTACGGCGGACAAAAGTGAAGACCAACCGGACTTGGCGGCGGAGGGTTCCGGTGAGATTTAAGTTGTCAGCGGCAGGGCTTGTTCTGTACGCGAATTGCCTTAGTGGCGAAGGCTTGCCCGTGAAGAGCGAGTTGGTTCGCCGCGAGTGCGGCGCATGTCACCAGGCTGATTCGCAAGAACGCATGAGCCGGATCTCCTACGTGCGCAAGACGCCCGAAGCCTGGCAGGAGACCATCCAGCGCATGGCGCGCTTGCATGTATTTAGCACATCGCCGGCCGATGCTCGAAAGATCGAGCAATACCTCAGTGCGAATCACGGGCTGGTCGCTTCGGAACTGGAGCGGATTGGATACTCGTTGGACGGCGAGGACGTGCAGGAGCAGGTTCCAAACGAGGCCGTTAAGAGCGCCTGCGTCACTTGCCATAGCTACGCCAAAATCGCCGGCCAGCGACGCACTCGAGAGGAGTGGCTTCGCCTCAAGGATTTCCTTTTGGCGCTGTTCCCAACACTCGTCTATCAGCACCGGTTTGAAGACTGGATGGGACTCTGCGACCAGGCGCTGCCTTGGCTCGCAGATCAGTTCCCGTTGGAAACGCCTGAGTGGAAGCGTGAAAAGGATCTGCCACCACCGGGAGAAGGCCGCTGGCTGCTTTCGGGCCATCAGCCTGGTAAAGGCGACTATATCGGGTCCCTCACCTTCCGCGCGGCTGCGGATGGCGGTTTGGAAACCGAGATTTCCCGGCAGTTTTCCAGCGGAAGCACTACTTCGATGAAAGGCAAGGGCCTGTGGCTTGGCGCTTTCGCGTGGCGGGGCAGTGGTTATGGTACGGATGTCGACAGAGCGCGTGAGGTTTTTCATTTATCCGCCGACGGTAGGACCCAGCGCGGCCGCTGGCTCCCGTTCGAACACCCGGAACTGGGAGCAACCGAGGTGCGCCATCGCGTCGACGGTTCCCCGCAAATTTCAGGGATGTTACCGAACGTGCTTCGGCGAGGGGCCCGGGATGTCGTACTTCAAGTCTATGGCGCTAACCTCAAATCGCCGCTGCAGCCGGGTGAGGTAAGGCTGGGCGACGGAATCATCGTCGACAAGGTGAACGAAAGAGCTTCGGACCATGTCACCGTTCAGGTTCGCGTGGCCCCAGACGCGAAAGCCGGGCGGCGCGACATCCAGGTTGGTACGGCGCAAATGCCTGGATCGCTCACCGTCTATGACAAGGTCGACTATATTCGTGTACTTCCCGAAAAATCCTTGGCGCGTCTGGGCGGAGTGACGGCGGTCAAAAGGTTCATCCAATTCGAAGCACATGCGTTCAGCAGGGGACCCGACGGAATACCTGGCAATGCCGATGACCTGGATCTTGGCATGGTCAAAGCCGCATGGTCTCTCGGAGAATCCTTTACTTCCCCGGGCGATCAGGATACGAAGTACGTGGGGGCCATCGATCAGAATGGCTTGTTTACGCCCGCGCAGGAGGGCCCAAACGCTGAGCGGCCGCGCAGTACCAACAATGCCGGCGATGTCTGGGTGAAAGCTTCGTACACGCCGGAAGGGTCGACCACTCCCCTGAAGGGACGGGCGTATTTGTTAGTGAGCGTGCCTGCGTACCGGGAACTGGTTACGCCTTAGATTGAGGTTGAGATGAGCCAATCGCCGAGCATCCAGAGCTTTGTTCCACTGTCGCGCCTCCTCGCAACACCCGCGACGCTGGGAGAGTTTCCAACATCTCCGCACACGTCATTCGCTCCCGTGGTGTTTGGAGACCCTACGGACCGGCCCGGAGCCGAGCTCAGCGAGATCAGGCAATTTCGAATCGGCGGCAAAAGCTACGTCTTCGTGCCTGCGGTAACAGCCATCTTCGGCCTGGATGAGCTCGGCAGCGAAATTCTGGAATTGCTTCGTCCGCCGCAGGCTCAGTCTGCCTCAGCCACCGAAGCCGTTCAGACGCCGGCCACACGCCACGTCCCACTCGCTGAAATCATTCCGGCGTTGCAGCCGCGCCATCACCGTTCCGATATTGTTGCCGCGATCAAAGAGCTTCGGGGCATAGGCGCACTGCGGTTGGTGGGATTCCGCGAGGAGGGGCTGAATTCGCCCGCGCCGCAATTGCCACCCATGCCTTTTCCACAACGCACGTTGGTGCTCAACGTCGCCAACGATTGCAATCTCGGCTGTAGTTACTGCTTTGCGGCGCAAGGGGATTACGGCACGCCGAAACGGATGATGAGCGAGGAGACGGCTCGCCGCAGCGTGGACTTTCTGCTCAGCAATTCCGGCAATCACAAGACCGTCACCGTGGTCTTCTTCGGCGGCGAGCCACTGATGAATTTGAAACTCATCCGAGGCCTGGTTGACTATGCGAACGACGCGGGTGCAAAAGCCGGTAAGGAAGTCGAATTTACCATGACCACCAATGCGACGTATCTCACGCGCGAGGTGATCGACTTCCTGAGCGAGAAACGCATTGGGGTCTCGGTCAGCATAGATGGCCCCAAACAATACCACGACCTGCGCCGCACCTATAAGAGCGGTAATGGATCGTATGACTTCATTCGCCCCCGCGTACTCGATCTCCTGAATCGTCACAAGACGCGGCCGATCGCCGCCAGGGCTACGCTCACTCATGGCGTTACCGCCGTCCAGGAGTGCTTCTGGCACCTGAAAGAAATGGGATTTCACGAGGTAGGCTTTGCTCCCGTTACCTCGGCGGCCCAGGACGAGTTCGCGCTTACGCACGACGAAATGTGGCAAGTAATGGATGAATTCCGCCAGCTCGCAAACCTGTACGTCGAGAAGGCGATTCACAATCAGCACCTGGGATTTTCCAACGTCTCCAATATTCTTTCCGAGCTGCATGCCGGCGTTGTCAAGGCCTATCCATGTGGGGCGGGCCTGGGATTGCTAGGAGTGGGTGCTGATGGCGACTTGTATCTTTGCCATCGCTTCTCGGAATCGAGAGAGCACCGCATGGGATCGGTCCGGGAGGGACTCGACGAGGCCAAACAGGAACAGTTCCTTCGCCAAGCCCACTTGAGCCGTAAGAGCGGGTGCCAGTTGTGCTGGGTCCGGCACATATGTTCGGGCGGTTGTCACCACGAAGCCTACACGCGTCATGGCGCCCTGCACACCCCCAATGCACACTACTGTGAATGGATCCGCACTTGGATCGACATCGGGCTGGACTGCTACGCGCGAATCATGGATCCGAATCCGTTTTTTTTCGAAAAGTTTATTGATAAACGGGGGGCATGACGATGAAGCATGTCAGGGCGCTGAACAAGAAAGCGCGGTTGTTTGAAGAAAACGCCGAGCAGCGGAAGAAAACAAGGGACGAGGATGTGGTGGCCCTGCAGGCGCCGTCACTCGGCTGTTCGCTCATTTTCGACCCAGGCTGGGAAACGGATTCGGCCGGTGGTGTAACCGGATTGTGCCAGCCGGTTGAAGCTGACCTGTACGGTTGTTACGACGACTGTTGGTGGCCGGCTCAGGTTCCAGATCAGTTGACTAACCATCTGACTTGGTCCGACTCGTGCGCGTCCGCGGAACGCGACTGGCGAAAATTGGATCTGATCTATCCGGAAGGCACGTGATGGTGGCCGCGCCGAAACGACCTCTTCAGCGCTGCCTGCGCGCCGCCGCGATGGCGGCGAGCCTGGCGGCATTGGCATTCGCGCAAGAATCTGAACTCTACGTCCTGGGCGTTCATCCGCACGGGATCGTCGTCTTCGACGGGACGCGCAACGAGATTGTCACCGAGATTCAGACCCGAGGCCGCGCGCCCAAGGAGCTGGTCCCCTCCGCCGATGGCAAGTTTGTCTACGTTACTTCGGACGGTCGCGCCAAGCTGGAGGTCGTGAACCTCGAAACCCGCGCTGTAGACAAAGTCCTGGAACTGGCGCCGCCTGGATATCGTTTGACCATCTTCGGCGTGGTCATCAACCGCAACGGGGACCGGCTCTATGTCCACGTCAAACCGGTGCGCGAACTGATCGATCAATACGTAGTGGATCCGCCGCAGGTGTGGTCGGTTGACGTGGCTACCGGGAAGGCCCGGAAGATTGCGGAAGTGCCGCAGGGCGTCGTCGCGCTGGCTCTCACGCGTGACGAGCGCCAGTTGCTTGCATGGGGCCGGGATCTCTATTACATTGACTTGGCCGAGGGCCGCATTACCGATACCTTTCGCCTCATGAACCCGGCGAACCCCACAGAGGGAGCTTTGAACACGCTCGCGCTCTTCGTTCAATATGAACGTAGCGGCATCTTCAGCATCCCGTACTACACTAAGGACCCGATCACGAGCAAGGATTTAATGGGGCTCGTGAATCTCGACGTGAACACCGGCAAGGTCGATACGGTTGAGCTCGGCGCTCCCATCCCGCTCTATTCGGCCGTCGTGTCACCGGATCGCAAACGCGCCTATGCAGTGATGAACCAGTTGGTTGCGATCGATCTCGAGCACCAGCGCATTCTTCAGACCATCGACCTGGACCGGACCAGGTACGTCGCCAATATCAGCCGCGATGGCAAGCGGCTATTCATATCGGGGGCTGCGCCCTACATCCATGTCTACGACACCGACACCTTGCAACTGGTGAAGACCATAGAACTACCGGGCGATCCGGCGGTGACTGGTTTCCGCGCCTTGCCACCTGGCGCCATGAGATAGTTGCAGATTGGCTGGTCAAGATGTCCATGTGGACAAGATCCGTCAAGTCCAGGACGATTTGTTTGGTGTCTGGAATCAGAGGGCCGACCTCGTCGCAGCGAAGATCGTTCACAACCGCAACTGACACGCCGCTGCATCGCACGATGGCGGCGTTGCTGGGTTCATGGACCTCTGGATGCCCGAAGTGGAATTCCGCCTGCGAAGTGTGAACAAGCACTAAACTAAGCCAACCAGGAGGAGAGACATGTCTGACGCTCATGAGCAGCTAATGGCCCTCGCCCGCGCATTCGTCAACTCGTTCAACACGGAAGATGTAGACGCGATGATGGCCTACTTCGACCACACCGACTGCGTTTATGAGGACCCTACCGGCGGCATTCACAGAGGAAGGGACGCGGTTCGCGCAGCGCTTGAGCCCAACTTCACCGGGGTTTGGGGGAAAGTGCGCTACGACTCCGAGGGGCTGATCGCCGATCCCCACCAGAATACGGCGGTTGCCTGGTGGACGTTGGTCATGACCCGCGGTAACAAATCGAAGAAGCTGCGCGGCACCGACATCCTCAAGTTCCGCGACGGTAAATTGGTCTCCAAGCTATGTTATGTGAAGGCAAAGCAAACGTTGGTTTTTTGATGCCAGGAAAGGCCGATTCCCGTTGGCGCGCCATTCTCCGCGCCAACGTTCCAGCAGCTTCGGGCTTAATTGGTATTTCCGCGCTACTCCACCGTTCGTGCTGCCGGCATCTAGCGCTCGCATGGTGGCGATCTTCAGATCGCGACTGTAAACAGCTCGGGACAAATCCATTCCTCACTCCATTCAATGTATTTGTTCCCTCAACTCGCTGTCTCACTTTTGGGGTTCACTCCAATTGGCCGCCCCCCTGACCCTTGCTGTGTTCGGCTTTACGCTCCAATCCATGAGAACTTCGCCTGAAACATAATTGAGTCGGAGCTGCTTAGAGGACGTATAGCCGGAGCATCCACCAGACCAGGAACAGAGCGATTAGGGCCACGACGACGTAGCGAATCCATTGTCCCAGCGTTTTCGGTTCTGTCCGGTTTTCCACGGATGGATCTTAGCATGTTGATGCCACCCGTTAAACCGGCTGGGTGGGAAAACGTCGACGCGTTGATTGTAGGGAATTCGCCCGAAGCGGCTACCCCCGCGCATCATCGCCCGTACTTTTGTAACACCTGACGCAGCCGATCATGTGGCAGTGCGATAACTCGGTGATCTTCATAGCCGGTCATGGTCTGTGCGCCGAGCATAGCGTTGATGATCGCCTCCTCCGTGGCTTGAACAACGGCGTCGAACGCCGGATTCATCTCGTCGTTGGGAATCATTGTCACGTTGATCAGGCCCTTGCTGCTACCGGCTTGCGGATTGGCAGTTGAAAAGGCAATGAAGATGTCGCCGGAGCCGTTACCAGACACGGACCCCGTGCGCGCAAGACCAAGTGAAGCACGCCGCGCCAACCGCTTGAGTTGCGTGGGCAAAAGGGGCGCATCCGTGGCGATAACAATGATGATCGATCCCACATCGGCGTCCCGAAAGGCGCCGTTGCGGGCGTAGGGGATCGAGTCTTGAATCTCCTTTCCAACAGGCACTCCGGAAATTTGAAGCTGAGCGCGTCTTCCGCAATTGCATTGGACCAGCACCCCTACGATGTACGGCCCAAACTTGCGCGACGAGGTTCCGGTGCCGCCTTTGAAGCCATAACAAACCATGCCTGTCCCACCGCCCACGTTGCCTTCCTCAAGGGGTCCGCTGTGCGCGTTCTCAAGCGCGACAACTGTGTCGGATTCAGTCACGTGAAAACCATTTACGTCGTTCAGGAAGCCATCCCAGGTCTCGGCGACGACCGGAAGCGACCAATCTCCGGGCTCTGCTCCCAATTTACGCAGGCGAGCGACCTGCCATTTAATAAACGAATCGCGCACTGTCCCAACACTGTGCGTATTCGTGATGAGAACCGGTCCACTGAGCAGGCCGCCTTCTTCCAACCAGGTCGTCCCGGTCATTTCACCGTTCCCGTTTAGTGAGAACCAGCCTCCGAACGCTGGAGCGGTAGCATCCTTGCCGCGCGGCCACACGGTCGTGACGCCGGTGCGTACTGCATCGGAGCCGACGCCGGAGATTAGCGTCTGATAACCAACCTCGACTCCCTTCACGTCCGTGATTGCGTTCCAAGGACCAGGTGCGCCGTCGAGCGGGACGCCCAAATCACGAGCCCGTTCTGCCGCGTTGGCGACTAAACAAATTGCTAAAAGGGATAGCGCAAACAGGCACCTTTGCATTCACCCGAGTATACAAGGAATGCGAGCTACCGTTCGTTCCTTTCGCCTGAACTCATTAAGAAAGAATCCTCGTAATGCCAACTCACCTAAAGTTGCTCCAATCGCTGGCATATGCCCTTTTCATAGACCTAATAAAGCCGTTTCCATTGCGTAAGGCCCGAGTTTCGCGCTTGCAGGGAGAGGCATGAAAGACCGATCGTATCAGCGGTTCAGGACGCCCTTCCAGGATGGGCTGCGCTCCCGCGTTAGTGAGCTGGGCTGGCTGGCGGTGCTGCTTTCCGTGTTGCCTCGCGAATAGCGCTCATGTTTGCCGCGTCCCTCTCACCTTCAGCGCAGAAATACTCGACCATGTCGCTGGTCGGGAGCAGGATTTCGGCAACCTTCACCGTTACCGGTTTTGTCAGCATCACCGGATCGTCGACCGTGATGTCGATGTCCAGATGGCCGAAGTCGCGGCGGTGGAACCGTTCCTGGATGTGCATGGCCTCACTGTGCGGGTAGCCCCCGGGGAGCCGCGTCTTGTCGTTGTATCCGGTTGAATCCACGATGAGCGTATCGCCTTCCCAGTGTGCGGTGGAGTAACCCATCCACGAAGGGAACGGGTCCTCCGGCAGTTTGCGGCCGTCGGTGTGGATCTCGCGGAAAGCACCGTCGGCTTCGTAGAAGATTCCCAGCTGCTTCGGGGTTTGGAATATCGTGAGCGGCCGGTCGAAGAACCAGCGGTTCGGCATTCCGGTGGGCAGACAGTAGGAAAGCGCCGAACGTTCGCCTCCGCCCTGCATGGGCCGGGCCATCGCTGCGCGGGCTGCCGACGTGATTGGTTCTTCGCCGCGTTTGTAATCGATGAAGATGTTCAGGAAATACTTGCTGTGAAGGTTGACGTCGTCACCGGCGGTAGCCAGAGGACCGTTGGCCACGTCTTTGCCGTAGAGGCGCTCGATCTCGCCCGGCGGTGGCGGTTCGACTTGCCACACTCCGGACAGGTCCGGCTTACCGTCCGCGGTTCGTGGCACTTTTGCGGAGAGGTCCGGCTTGCCGGCCGGTGTCAACGGTGTGGCGGGGTCCAGAAAATCCAGCCACTGGCCGCTGGCGGAAGTCAGAAAAGACGTCAGAAGAGCGGTTTGTACGATTACCAGCCGAAGCTTCGCAGTGGGCATCTCAACTCCTGTTTGTCCGAGCGGGCGGACTGGAAAACACCACGCGACCGGCAGTGTATCACAGGGATCATCCCCGCCGCGCTGAGGGCGGGAATATCACGTCGGCACGGCCGGTTAGAATTAGAGCGACGGAATCCCGCATGAGCAAACTGCGAGATCGCGGCACTTTCGAAACCGCCTATGCCGGCAAGGCGCCCTGGGATATCGGCAAGCCGCAAGGAGCCATCGCCGAATCGGTCCATCTGGTCACCAGCCCGGTTCTCGATGCCGGCTGCGGCACGGGCGAGAACGCGCTCTTCCTGGCGGCCAGCGGACACCAAGTCACCGGCATCGACTTCGTCGACGAAGCGATCCGCATGGCTCGCCGCAAGGCGGCCGAGCGTTGCTTGACCGTGGAATTCCAGGTGAAAGACGCAATGACGCTTGGGGATTGGGACCAGCGATTTGCCACGGTAATAGACAGCGGTCTATTCCACGTTTTTTCCGACGAGGACCGCGTTCGGTACGTCACCGGGCTTACCCATGTCACCGAGCCAGGCGGACGGCTGTTGCTACTAAGTTTCAGCGACGAGGAGCCAGGCACGCAGGGCCCCCGGCGGGTCTCGCAGCGGGAGATTCTGGCCGCTTTTGATAATGCTTGGACGGTTGAAGAGATCCGCGCAGGGCACGCGGATGTCCGCCCCGAATTGGAGGGTCTTTCATTCTCCGAGGGCGGGCCCAAGGTCTGGTTCGCGATCATCCGCCGGAACAGTTGAAGTTTACGTCGGCGCGGGCACGACGCAAAGCGCGAGCGACAAACTGGTGATTTGAAGGCGCGCCGACGACCGGATGGACAGCTACAACCCCGGGATTGGGCTTCGGATACATCACCGGCACAACAGCGGTTTGGGCGTTTGATCGGCATAGGTCACCCGCCGACCCCCTATGCCAATCATGTCTCCTATGCTGAGATTGGCCGCAAACGCCGTTCTGGGAAGCTAGCGACAATGTTGCTTATCTAGGGCGAGTAACGTCAAAGTGGCATCACTGCCCGCGAGAAATTCGCCCAGTTGTTCCGAGAGGATTCTCGTCAGATCCTCGACACAGGCACGCTACGCGCCTGGTGCTAGAGTAGACGTGGTGGGCGAGCAAAATACGGCCATCCTCTTACTGAGTTGCCCCGAAAGGAAAGGATTGGTTCCGGCCATTTCCGACTTCCTCTTCAAGCACGGTGGCGATATTGCGCATGCCGATCAGCACCAGGACCAGGATCACGGCATGTTCCTGATGCGTGTGGAGTGGGCGTTGAAAGACTTTGACCTGACACCGGACCAGTTCCCAGCGGAATTCGGTCCGCTGGCCGCGCGCTTGCAGATGAACTGGC
>JBEKHQ010000038.1:0-10069 GCA_050012195.1 Bryobacteraceae bacterium
CCGAGCGGCGGGACGCCGCAATTGACCGCGCAGACCGTGATCGTCCCCGGCGCGCCAGGACAGGAAATTCCGTTGGTTCAGCCGAAGCTGAAGCCTGAGCTGGGCGTCAGCCACGGCGAAAATACCGACGTCGAGCTCACGATGGACCCGCCCGAGCCGATCGTCGGGTTAAAGACGCTGTTGTTCTTCCACTTCAAGCAGAGCGAGGGAATGGAGAAGTACATCGGAGCATGGGCGCACATGTTGATCGCGAGCGACGATCTGGTGGACATGATTCACGATCATCCGTTCATTGCCGACGGCGGCCCGCAGATGCAGTTCAACATCATCTTCCCGCGCGCCCGCACCTATAGGATCTGGATTCAGTTCATTCGCAAAGGCGTCATCAACACCGTCTCGTTTACGGTGCCTGTGCAGGAACTGAAATAGCCTTTCGGACATCGTCGATCATCCGCAGCATGTTCTCCCGCACGGTTTGCGTGTACGCTGAGCGGCTGATGTCCGGGCCGGAATACGAGTAGGTGGTTCCGCGAGAAGAACTGACCAGGGCGCCCAGTCCGTTTTCGTCGAAGCAGGCAGCGGCGCTCTGTGCGCTTCCGCCTTGGGCTCCGTAGCCCGGCACCAGGATGATGGCCTTAGGCATCAGCGCTCGGAGTCTTCGGCCGTCGTCGGGAAACGTCGCGCCCACTACCGCGCCGATGGAACTGTAGCCCGATTCGCCAATCAGCTCTTTGCCGAGATCATTGATCACGCGGGCGATGGTCTCGTACAGCGGGCGGCCGGTTCCTTCGAGCGGTTGATCCTGGAAATCGCGCGACCCCGGATTCGACGTTTTCAAGACGACGAACAAACCCTTGCCGTATTTCGCGCAGGCGTCGGCGAACGGGACCAGGCTGTCCCTGCCGAGGTACGGCGTCACGGTCATGCTATCGGCGTCAAACGCGGTATCCGAGAGAAAAGCCGTCGCGTACGCTTCGGCGGTGGAGGAAATATCGTTGCGCTTGCCATCGGCGATGACCAGCAGTCCTCGCCGGCGGGCCGCGTCCAATGTGTTCTCGAACGCCTCCATCCCTCCGATGCCGTACTGTTCGTAAAAGGCGAGTTGCGGCTTGACGGCGGGAATGAGGTCGGCGAGGGCGTCGAGTACCAGTTCGTGAAAATCGGTGACGATGGAGCGAACCACGTCGCGAGAGAGCGCGCCGCGGCCGGATTTGATGAACTCGGGCATCAGATCGATGCGCGGGTCGAGTCCGGCTATGCAGGGATTGCCCTTTCGGCGCACTGCGTCGATGAGGCGATCCGCGAAAGGCTTCACTTCTTTGCGAGCAATGCCAGCGTCCCGCCGCCCGCGGGGAACGTTTCGATCTTAGTCCCGGCGGGGAAAGACTGCGGATCGCGGAAGTAATAGGTGCGGTCGAATTTCGGCTTGTAGTCGTAGATCCAGATGAGCGGCTGGATGGTTCCATCCGGTTTTTCGGCTACGGCTTGAATCGAACTGCCTTCGGTCATGCTGGCCGCGCGCGCCGCGACGAACGTTGCCGGTTCTTTGAGCGTCAGGCTGCCATCGACAATCATTGGCGCACCGGTTTTGGGCGTGGCCGGAGCTTTCGCGGGCTCTTTGAAGTCGGGAAGCTTCGGGAGCAGCGTGGGCTCACCCTCGGGCGAACCACCCTCCACCCAATCGGCGATCAGGTGGAGCTCTTCTTGCGTCAGGGCGTCGGAGTCGTTGACGTCGCCGAAGCCCTTCACTACCGCGAACGGGGGCATGCGCCGCTCCAGCACTTCCTCTTTGATGGCTTTGGCCCAGGGCCGCGCATCATCGTAGGTCATCAACGAAAATGCCGCGCCGCCCTCGTGATGGCAGGAAGCGCAACGGTTATAAATGATTCGGGAAATTTCGCGATCGAACGTGATCTTGGTGGAAATCACGTCGTGGCCGCTCAGCATGAAACCGGCGCCCAAGCCAATCAGCAGAGTCGCCGAGGTTTGCGCTAAGAATCGCTTCACTCTTGTCCGCCACCGCTGGTAGCGCCCTCCGGTCTCTTCGGAGTTAAGAAGTCGCGCAGATTCATGTCGGCCGGAATCACCACGTCGTAGAAGCCCATCATCATTTCCTGCCAGCTCTGCTCGCCGAAACGCACCGTCGCGGTCGGATCGGGATTCTTGGGGTTGTTAGGCGAGTTGTCATACCACGCGACGGACTCGAGCTTAGCTCCCGGCGGAATCCTCAGCGGCTCGGTTAACTGGTAGTCAAGCTGCCAAAAGAAATCGTACTTGGGGACGCTCAGCACCACTTCCGTCCTCCCATCAGGATACACCACGCGGTATTCGAACGCCTTGCCGCGGAGATGCATGTGGGGGAAGAAATTCAGGATGGTCACGCCGTTCGGGAATGCGAGGCTCGCCTCGACGCGATAGTTCGGATCGCCGGGCGGAATCTTGAATCCCAAATTGTTATTGGCGATCGTAACCGCGCGCTCGGTCGGCTTCTCCTTGGCGAACACCAACCCCACCTGAGTATGATCCTGGGTCTCTTTGCCGTTGGTGGTGTAGTGGATCTGAAGAACCAAGTCCGATCCTGCCTTGATCATCTTGCCCAAGCCGGGGCGCCAGGTCTCGGGAACCTTGCCGGGCGTATAGATCATGAGTATGTCGTTACCGCCACCGCCGATGTTCTGGAAGTTCCCGCCCTCGGGAACGAATGGCACGCCGGTCTTGGCCTCGCGCAACCACTTGGATTCCGGATCGCGGATGAAGATAACGACGTGATGCACCACCATGCGGTCGCTCGGCCGCGCTTCGGCCATTTGCACCCATTTGTCTTCGGTAAACTGAGTGGGCAGCACTACGTATTGATAAGGGATGTCGCCCTTGGCCGGCAGGTGGAACGGCTCCGACATCCCGAGCACGACGTCGGGCTTCTGAATATTCCAACCGTCTACGTATGCGACGGCCTTGGGAGCGTCCTTGGGATCTCCTTCTTTCGATCCGGTATCGACCCAGGCAACCAGCCTGGCGATCTCCTCGGGGCTCAGAGAGCGGTCATTCGAGAAGTGACCGTAGTGGGGATCGGCGAACCAAGGCGGCATCTTCTTGGCGAGGACATCCTCGCGCATCGCTTTGGACCAGGGACGAGCGTCTTTGTACGACAGCAGGGAAAAAGGAGCGATCTCTCCGGGCCGATGGCATTCCTGGCAATGTTTCTGGAGGATCGGTTCCACATCCTTATGGAAGGTCACTTCCTGAGTACTCGTGCCCGCCCACAGGGACACTCCCGCCGCCGCCAAAATCCAAAGCGTACGATTCATGTTAGCTCTCTGCTACTATTCGCTGTTATTCTGTTGCGCCAGCTTGGCCGGGTCCATGTTCGCGGGAAACGAGACATCGAAGAAGCCGACCATCATTTCTTCAAACGTTTGATCGCCCCAGCGCACAACCTTGGTTGGATCCGGATTGGCCGGATTGTTCGCCGAGTTGTCGAAATGCGCGGTGCATTCGATGCGAGTGTTCTTCGGCAGCGGAATCTCCTGGGTCGTGATGTACATCAGCTGCCAGCTGAAGTCGTAGTGCGGCACGCTCAGCAACACCTGCGTTTCACCGGTCGGATAAACCGCCTTGAACTCGAAATCCTTGCCGCGCAGATGCATGTGGGGAAGCAGGTTCACCAGCTTTACGTCGAGCGGGAGAGTCAGCCGGGAATGAACTTCGTAGTTGGGGTTGCCCGCTGGAATCTTGAGAAAGAAGTTCGCGGCCATCATCGACATGACGCGCCGCTCGGGCGGTTCCTTGGAGTAAATCAGCCCGATCTTGGTTTGATCCGCCACCGCTTTTCCATTCGGAGTGTAGTGCAACTGCAACACGATGTCCGAGCCGGCCTTCAGCAGCTTCGCTTCGCCCGGATTTGAAATCTGCGGCTGCAATCCCGGTGCGTAGCCCACCAGCAGTTCACCCGGCAAACCGCCGCCGTCGCCGCCCTTGCCCGCCGCTTGCGGAATGTAGGGAACGCCCGGCTTGGCATCTTCCAGCCAATGCGATCCGGGGTCGCGCACGAACGCCAGCACGTGATGAATCACAGAGCGCTGGTCGGGCCGGACTTCGGCCATTTTCACCCAGTGATCCTCGGTGAAGTGCAAAGGCATCACAACGTAGGTGTAATCCACCACGCCCGAAGCCGGGACTTCAATCGGGGTGGGAAGCTCCAGCACCTGGTCCGGAGTTCCAATCTGCCAGCCGATAGTATACTCGCGCGGCTTCGGCGCATCCTTGGCGTTGCCCTCTTTGGCGCCGCCATCCACCCAGGCAACCAGCGTGTCGATTTCGGCCTGCGAGAGAGAACGGTCGTTCGAGAATTTCCCAACATGCGGGTCGGCGAACCACGGCGGCATTTTCTTGGTAACCACCGCCGTCTTGATGGCTTTCGCCCAGGGACGAACTTCGTCGTAGGTTGTGAAGCTCATCGGCGCCACTTCGCCCGCACGGTGGCATTCCTGGCATTTGTTCTGCAACACCGGAAGAGCGTCCTTGAAGAACGTCACGTTGCTTGAGACCGTAGCTGAACTGGCGGCAAATGATGCCGCCAGTGCGAGAACAACAACTCTAAAACGCATGTCTACCCCCGGAAAATATTGTTCCTGGTTGAGAGGCAGGCTTAGAAGCCTGCCCCGGCTGCCTGCTGCGGTTTCTTCGGCACCATCAAATCCATGGCGGTCACGTTCAACGGAACGGACACATCGAAGAAGCCAAACATCATTTCTTCCCAAGTCTGCTCGCCGTAGTGAACTTCCTTGGTGGGATCGGGATTGAATTTGTTGTTCGCCGAATTGTCGAAGTGAGCGACGCAATCGATCACCGTGCCCTTCGGCAACAGCTTGGGCTGCGCCAAGTCGTAAGTGAGCTGCCAATTGAAGTCATAGTGCGGCACTTCCAGCAGCGTCTCGCTTTCACCGCTCGGGTAGGTCACTCGATAGGTGAAATCCTTGCCGCGGAAATGCATGTGCGGCAGAAGGTTGATCAGCGTAGCGTCGTCCTGGAGGGTCAGCTTGGCCTCCACTTGGTAGTCCGGCGCGCCGGGCGGAATCGCGAAATTCGCCGTGGTCGCGGCCAGAGTCAGGACGCGCTTAGTAGGCGCGGTGGTCGCAAAAACGATTCCGACTTTCGAAATATCAGTCGCGGCCTTTCCGTTGGCCGTGTAGTGCAACTGCAGAATAATGTCGGAACCGGCGGGAACCAGCTTGGCCTCGCCAGGCACCATGATGTTGGGAAGGGTCCCCGGGGCGTAGCCAGCCAGGAAGTCGCCGCCGAATCCGCCGCCCTCTCGGCGCCCCTTTTGGGGGTGCGCTTCAGCCTCGCGCTCCGCTTCGCGGGCATCGAACGCGGTGCCCGGCTTCAAGTTCTTCAGCCAGGGGTTGCCGGGCTCGCGGATGAAGGCGATGATGTGATGGATCACGGCTGGATCGCCGGGCCGCGCTTCCGCCATCTGGATATACTTGTCTTCCGTGAAGCCGGTGGGAATCACGACGTATTGATAGTCGATGGTTCCCGAAGCTGGAACGCTAAAAGCCGCGGACATGCTCAAAACCACGTCGGGCTTGCCTATGCGCCAGCCCTCCACCCAGGCGATCGCCTTCGGAGCATCCTTCGGGTTCCCAGCCGCGGCGCCGGTGTCCACCCAGTTCACCAGGGTATCGATGTCCGCCTGTGCCAACGTGCGCTCGTTCGAAAATTTTCCGTAATGCGGGTCGGCGAACCACGGGGGCATTTTCTTGGTGGCCACGGCCTGCTTGATGGACTTGGCCCAGGGACGGGCTTCATCATAGGTAAGCAGCGACATGGGCGCCGCTTCACCAGGGCGATGGCAGGTTTGACAGTTCTTTTCCAGGACCGGCAACACATCCTTGTAGAACGTCACCGGTTGTGAAGTAGCCGCGGACACTAACGCGACGGAAGCGACAGACAGACAAAGTAAGCGCATAGACAGCCTCCCGACTGGATCTCTCCCCATGATACGTGAAGTAGGCCAAATTTGGTCCGGCAAAACTGAGCAGGATGCCGCAAACAACCGTTTTTTTTGGGTTGTTTTGATCGTTTGGCGGCGAGGAGTCCAATAGTAGTTCTACTTCCTCTGAGGTTTTGCCCAAAAAGATGCCATCGCATGCAAGAACCTCATCCTCATTGGCATTTTCTCCCTTCCAACCCATTGACGAATAGGTTATGATTAGGGATCTTAAACGTCCTGAGCTCCGCGACGATATTATGGCTTACCCAGAGTCCGCGCGTACTGCCCCTTTAAAATCAATCGCTTCCACGAGTCTTGACCTTTCCAGGCTCCGTCAGTTGGCTGGCCGATCGCTCGAGGAGATTGCCTCTAGCACTAAGATAAGTATACGGTTTCTCAGAGCGATCGAATGCGAAGAGTTCGAGAAGTTGCCGGGGGGCATATTTAGTACCAGCTATCTGCGTCAATACGCGATCGCCATCGGTTACGACGAAGCGGCTCTGGTGGCGCATTACCGCGTGAAAATGAACTTGCCGCTCGAGAGCGTCGGAGATGCCCCGCCGGAGAACGGCAACAACCGGAACCGTTTGGATCGCTGGCTTAAGATACCCGTTCAGGCATCGCGTCAACTGTAAAACTCTATTAACTACCGGTTTGCCGAGACCGGCCCCGTCGAAATTGTCGCATCAGTCGCTTGGGCTCATCGCTGTCCCAGGCTTCGACGAAGGCTGGGATTCCGGCGAGTACGGCATCGCGCAGCGGCAAATCCTCCCATCGCCGAATCAGTTTCTTTTGGAGCCGAACCGCGCGAGAGCCGGCTTGAACAATGGAGTCGATCCACTGCTCCACGGCTTCGTCCAGGTCCCGGTTGCTCACTACCTTTTCGATGAATCCCCAGGCCTCCGCATCGGACGCCGAAAAGTTCTCGCCTAGTAAGAGGATCTGCCGGGCGCGACCCCAGCCGACGAGCGCCGGCAGCAGCGCCGCCTCCACCACGGAAGGAATCCCCAACTTTACTTCGGGCATCCCGAAAACAGCCGTATCCGCCGCAATGCGGAGGTCGCAAGCCGCCAGCAGTTCGAAGCCGGCACCCAGGGCATAACCCTGAACCCGGCCGATCACAGGTACCGGCAGATCGCGCAAGGCCTGGCAGCAACGGTGCAGGCGAGTGATAAATGCCTCGGCGGTTGAGGCGTCGAGCGCCGCCATTTCGTCGATGTCCGCGCCGCCGCAGAATGCTTTTTCGCCCGCGCCGGTAAGGACGACCGCCCGCAGTAGTTGATCGGCGGCCAAGCGCTCGATCGCGCTCACGAAATCCGCCATCAGCGAGCTGTTCAGGGTATTGAGCTTGGGTTCGTTTTGAATGCTGACCCAGGCGACCCAGGATCCGTCCTGGCGAAGGTCGGCGCGGACTCCCACGGCGCTCATAGGGCTGATCATACTATGGGCGTCGCGAGTTTACGAAACACCACATCCAGGTGGTGCTAATTTGGCGTATTATGGAGTTGAGGTGTTGTGAATTGGGACGATCCTCGATTCTAGTTAGTACCAAGGCGGGCCTCACCACCACCGAAGCGCCCTTCATCGAAGAAGCCCGGCGCAACGGCCAACTCTACGTTAACCAATCCTATGACTTGTATTCCGACGGGAATCATGAAGCGTGGCGAAGGCTGTATGCGCGCATGGTCCCGCGTTGGGAGCGCTATGGCAACGAGCATTTCCTGAAGGGAATCGGCTCGCTGTGTCTCGATCCGGAGCATGTTCCTCGGCTGGAGGACGTCAACCGGTTCCTGAGGCCGCTCACTGGATTTCAAGCCAAGGCGGTCAGCGGATACATTCCCTCCTTTCTATTTTTCGACTGTCTTAGAAATCGCACCTTCCCCACCACGATCACGATTCGCCAGTCCGATAAACTCGACTACCTTCCCGAACCCGACATTTTCCACGACATCGCCGGGCACGTCCCCATGCACACCGACAAGCATTTCGCCGAGACGCTGGTGCGATTCGGCGAGTGCGCCCACACGGCCGCGGATCTGGTCTCCGGAATTCGCGACCCGGAGACACGCGTGCATTGCCTCACCAGCATCATCAAGGCTATGGCGCGGTTTTTTTGGTTCACCATCGAGTTCGGACTGATGCGCGGAAGCGACGGACTGAAAGTGTACGGGAGCGGTTTGCTGAGTTCCCACGGCGAAATCGCGCACGCGATCGAAGCGCCGGAAGTGCAGCGTTTTCCCATTCAGCTCGAATGGGCCATCAATCAGGCTTTCGAGATCGATCACTACCAGCCGCTGCTTTTTGTCGTGGATTCCTTCGATCATCTGTTCAGTCTGGTAGATCAGCTCGAGGCATGGATGCAGGCCGGCAAGCTCAACAATGTCGCGCCGGGAGAACCTGGCGTCAATGCAGAAGACCTGAAGAGCTTCCTTGAAGCCGGCATGGGATAAAGTCGCTGGCCCGCTGGCGAGTCCCATTCCAAGGCATAATAGAAGCGTGCGCTTCTGGACATTCTTGATTTGTCTCTGCGCGGCCACGTTCGCGGTCCTGGCGCAAAACACTCCTTCCTCCGACGACTCGTGGAAAACATCCGAAACGCTCGGCAAAATCGATCTGTCGGGTCTGACACCGGTCGAGAAAAAAGCTGTGCTCAAATTGCTGCGCGAGCAGGATTGTTCCTGCCTGTGCGGGATGAAAACGGCCGAGTGCGCGATGAAAGACCCGAATTGCTCCTATAGCAAGGCGCTGGCGAAAGTGGCGATCAAGGGGGTCCAGGATGGAAAGAACCTGATCGAAATCAGCAAGGAGATGGACGCGTCGCCCAAGGCGCATCGCCCCAAGCTGCTGGAAGATCCGGTTACGATTCCGGTGAAAGGCGCGCCGGTGCGCGGGCCTAGCGACGCCCGCATCACGTTGGTCGAGTTTTCCGATTTCGAATGCCCCTACTGCTCGGTGGCGGTGAAAGAGGTAGAGGCCATCCAAGCGGCGTACCCCAAGGACATCAAGCTAATCTACAAACATTTTCCGCTTTCGATGCATCCGCACGCGCCGCTGGCCGCCGAAGCGTCGCTCGCGGCCCAGGAGCAAGGGAAATTTTGGGAGATGCACGATCTTCTGTTCGCGAATTTCCGCAGGTTGTCGCGGGAGAACATGCTCGTTTGGGCCGCCCAGATCGGGCTGGACGTGAATAAGTTCAAGGCGGACTTGGATTCGGGCAAGTACAAAGCTGCGGTGGACAAGGACGAAGCCGACGGTGAAACGGCGGGTGTGTATGGAACTCCCGCGTTTTTCATCAACGGCAAGCTGTACAACGGTCCGCTGGCGCTGGCTTCCGTGAAGCCGATTCTGGATGCGGAGCTGAAGGGCGGCGCGAAGCCCAAGATCGTAGCCAAGACCGGCCGTTAGCCGCGCAGTCCGCGATTATAAATTGCCGCGCAGCGCCTGCTCGCGCTCGATCGATTCGAACAGCGCCTTGAAATTCCCCTTGCCGAAGCTGCGGCTGCCTTTACGCTGGATCACTTCGTAGAATAGCGTGGGCCGGTCTTCGACCGGTTTCGTGAAAATTTGCAGCATGTAGCCTTCGTCGTCGCGATCCACCAGAATGCCTAATTCGGCTAACTGATCGATAGGTTCGTCGATAGTGCCGCAGCGCTTCTCGAGTTCCTCGTAGTAGGCGCCGGGTATCTTTAGAAAATCGATACCTTGCGCCTTCAGCCTCGACACGGTTTGGATGATGTCGTCGGTGGCCATCGCAATGTGCTGCACTCCGGGGCCGTGATAGTACTCCAGATACTCTTCGATCTGGGATTTCTTCTTGCCGACGGCGGGCTCGTTGATCGGAAATTTCACGCGGCCGTTGCCGTTGGACATCACTTTCGACATGAGCGCGGAATACTCGGTGCTGATGTCGTTGTCGTCGAAGTGCTGGTACAGTTGAAAGCCCATCACGTCGCGGTAAAAGCCGACCCAGGCGTTCATTTCTCCCCAGCCGACATTGCCCACCATGTGATCGATGTATTTGAGCCCCACCGGACGCGCGACCGGGTCGGGGCCGTCGATGCCGCGAAAGCCGGG
>JBEKHQ010000039.1:0-10016 GCA_050012195.1 Bryobacteraceae bacterium
AGTCGCCTTGCCCGGTCGTCAGCGTGTAGCAGGATGCTGAAAAAGGCGTTCACAAGCTAAAGCATGTGCCACGCGGAAAGTATGGAATCTAACCCCATATGGTCACACCTATCGGTCCAATCGCCGGGCGTTCCAAAAAAAGCGAGGTAACTCGCCGGGACCTGGACGTTTTCTTTAAGCCGCGTTCGGTAGCCGCGATCGGCGCCACCGAACGGGAAGGGCACGTGGGTCGATCGGTGCTCTGGAACCTGATCAGCAGCCCGTTCGGGGGCACCGTCTATCCGGTCAACGCGAAGAAGAACAGCGTGCTGGGTATCAAGGCTTACCCCAACGTCGCAAGCCTTCCCGAACCTCCCGAACTGGCGGTGATCATGACGCCCGCCGAGACGGTGCCCGGCGTCATCGAGGAATGCGCACGCGCCGGAGTGCGCGGCGCGGTGGTGATCTCGGCCGGATTTCGAGAATCCGGCAGCCGAGGCCTCGAGCTGGAACGCCAGATTCTGGAGGCCGCCAGGCCCGCTAAAATGCGCATTGTCGGGCCCAACTGCCTGGGCGTCATGTGTCCGGTGAGCGGCCTGAATGCCACCTTCGCGCACACCGTCGCGCGTCCGGGAACCGTGGCGTTCGTCAGCCAGAGCGGCGCCATGTGCACCGCGATTTTGGATTGGAGCCTGCGCGAGCAGATCGGCTTCAGCGCCTTCATCTCGGCGGGATCGATGCTGGACGTGGGCTGGGGCGATTTGATCGACTACCTGGGCGACGATCCAAACACCCGCAGCATTGTGGTCTATATGGAATCGATCGGCGATGCGCGATCGTTCCTTTCGGCCGCCCGCGAGGTGGCGTTAACCAAGCCGATCATCGTCATCAAAGCCGGCCGGACGGAGCAGGCCGCCAAGGCCGCCGCTTCGCACACCGGGTCCATGGCCGGCAGCGACGATGTTCTGGAGGCCGCGTTCCGGCGCGTCGGCGTACTGCGCGTCAACAGCATCTCCGACATCTTTTACATGACTGAGGTCCTGGCGCATCAACCGCGGCCCAAGGGCCCCAGGCTCGCGATCGTCACCAACGCCGGAGGTCCGGGTGTGATCGCCACCGACGCTCTGCTCGGGGAAGGCGGCGAGTTGGCCGAACTTTCCACTGCTACTTCCGAGGCGCTCGACAAGGTTCTTCCGCCGCACTGGAGCCATAACAATCCCGTGGACATCATCGGCGATGCCGGTCCCGAGCGGTTCGAGCAGGCGGTCGAAATCGTCGCCCGGGATCCCGCCGTGGACGGCCTGCTGGTGATCATGACGCCGCAGGGCATGACCAATCCCGTGCTGATCGCCGAAAAGCTCACACGATTCGCCAAGCTGGACGGCAAGCCGATTCTGGCGAGTTGGATGGGTGGCACGGAAGCCGAGCACGGCCAGACGGTGCTGAATCGCGCCGGCATTCCTACCTTCCCGTTCCCCGACACCGCGGTGCGCGCGTTTCAATACATGTGGAAGTACAGCTATAATCTGCGAGCGCTCTATGAGACCCCGGCGCTCACCAGCACGGACGCGCTGGATCCCACGGCAGCCGCGGCCGTCGTCGAAAGCGCTCGCGCCGCCGGCCGATCGATTCTGACTGAATTCGAATCCAAGCAAGTTCTCAAAGCGTACGGGATTCCAGTGGTGGAAACCAAGCTGGCGGCCACCGAGGAGGAAGCCGTCGCGGCCGCGCGAGAGATCGGCTTTCCAGTGGTGCTGAAGCTCAACTCCCTTACTATCAGCCATAAGACCGACGTGGGAGGCGTACGGTTGAATCTGGCCGATGAAGCCGCGGTTCGCGAGGCTTTCCGGGCAATTCAGAATTCGGTCGGCGAGAAGGCCGGCGCCCAGCATTTCGCCGGAGTTAGCGTGCAACCGATGATCCTGGCCGAAGGCTACGAGCTGATCTTGGGCAGTAGCATCGACGCTCAATTCGGCCCGGTGCTGCTGTTCGGCGCGGGCGGGCAATTGGTGGAGGTTTTCCACGACCGCGCGTTATCGTTGCCGCCGCTGAACACCACGCTGGCTCGCCGTTTCATGGAGCAGACCACGATCTTTAAGGCTCTCAAAGGCGTTCGCGGCAGGAAACCGGTGCAGATCGCCGCGTTGCAGGAGCTTCTGGTGCGGTTCAGCCGACTGGTCACCGACCAGCGTTGGATCCGGGAAATCGACATCAATCCGCTGTTGGCGTCGCCCGAACGGTTGATCGCGCTGGATGCGCGTGTAGTGGTTTACGGCAAGGATACCGATGTTTCGGAGCTCCCGCGCTTAGCCATCCGCCCATACCCCAGCCGCTACGAAAAGAAGATCGCGCTGGGCGACGGCAGCGAGATCAACATTCGGCCGATTCGCCCGGAGGACGAGCCGCTACTCGTTAATTTTCACCACACGCTATCGGAACGTAGCGTGTACTTGCGCTACTTCCATTGGATGAAACTCGAGCAGCGCACTGAGCACGAGCGCCTCACCCGGATGTGTTTCATCGATTACGACCGCCAGATGGCGTTTGTGGCGGAACGCAGCGATCCGGTGACGGGCGAGCGGCAGATCGTCGCTGTGGGCAGGCTGGTGAAATCGCATCCAGCCGACGAGGCCGAACTTGCGATCATCGTGAGCGATAAATTCCATCGCCGCGGGATCGGCACCGAAATTGTCCGGCAATTGGTGGATTTCGCCCGCGCCGAGAAGCTGTCGCGAATCACGGCTACCGTTCTGTTCGAGAATCGGGCCATGCAGAAAGTCTTTGAGAAGGTCGGATTCCGGTTGGAGCAGTCGGATGATCGCGAGGCGCTCGAAGCCGTGCTGGATTTATAAATCGGCAAGCCTGCGGCGCGAGACCACCCTGTGGGTGCGCCGAATTCCTCAACTTTCCGAAGCTGCCCGATAAGTCGCTGCGCGTGCAATCCGTCGCTCCGGGCAGGTGGAATGCTCGAAGAATCCAATTGGAGGACACCGACTATGGAAGTCACGGTCCGGCACCTGAGCGGCAAAAAATTTGAAATGACCGCTCGAGGCCACAATGTTCTTTGCGATCAGCCATTAGAACAAGAGGGAAATGATGCGGCGATGACCCCTCCGGAGCTGTTTCTCAGTTCTTTGGGAGCTTGCGCGGCTTACTACGCGGAAGAGTACCTGCGGGTGAGAGCGCTTCCGGACGAGAATCTCGAGATTCACGTATCGGCGGCCGATGGCGACAAGCCCGCTCGGATCGTATCGCTGAAGATAGATGTTGTCGCGCCCGGCCTTACTCAACGGCATCGCGATGGAATCCTGCGCGCGGTAGACTCCTGTCTGCTGAAGAACACACTCCACAAAGCGCCCGAGATCGAGGTGCGGGTACAGTCATCGATCACGGTAGTTGAACCTGAAGCCGTGCTGGTCTGATCGGAGCTTGGCTGTCAAGGTTGCCACTCACGGAAATGAGCAATTTTGAACAGATTACCGAGCTCGACTCGGCCATACTCCTAACGGTTGCCTGCCTCAACTAATCGAGGCTGCAAGCCATGACGCGTGGGTGGGGGATATAACCCAAACTTTCACTATTTCCTCAACGCGAGCCTCCGTAACTAACAGAGTATAAACTCTAAACCTATGGCAGGTGGCGTGAAGGACGCAGAGGCGATTAAAAATGAGAGTAATTTGCATCTTTATGCACGATGATGCACCGTAACTTCTGACACGAAACGGAAAGAAACAAGGGCGTATGAAAATGCCCTTGGCACCCGGACAAACCGGAGGACCCCATGAAACGGCTCTCTTTCGCATTACGTATGGCGGCGTTCGCCGCACTTTTGGCGCTCTGCCTGACAGGCCAGACCAAGAAGCATCAGTATTCTATCCACGACAAGGCCTATTACGCGGACCAGGCCCTGGTCGATTTTGTGAGCCCCGGCTTCGCGATCACAATTAACTCCGCCTCCATCAGCAGCGCCGGCGTCATCAGCATGACTTATACACTGAGTGACCCCAATGGCCTGCCTTTGGATGCCGCCGGCGTAAATACTCCAGGCGCGATTTCACTGGCCTACGCGGCCGCTTACATTCCCAAGGGCCAGGAACAATATGTGGCCTACACGACGGCGTCGGCGACCGGCGCCGCGTTGGGCACCATCACCCGCCCGGATTTCGAATTGGGCGCCCCGGCCACGCAGGTAGCTCCGGGCCAGTACACGTATACTTTCCAGGCCAAGGCCCCCGCTGGGTTTGACCCTACCGTGACCACTACAGTGGAGGTGGCAGGCAATCGCAGTCTCACAGCTTTCAATCTGGGTACGAACTACGCCGGCGCCACCTTCAACTTCGTTCCCAATGGCTCGGCAGTGACGGTCACGCGCGATGTCATCCGCACATCGAGTTGCAACACCTGCCACGACCAGTTGTCCTTCCACGGTGGTTATGCCCGCGGCATGGAAGCGTGTGTCCTCTGCCACCAGCCGCAAAACATGGATCCGAGTACGGGCAATTCGCTGGACGCCAAGGTCTTCTTTCACAGCCTCCACATGGGTTCGTCGCTGCCCACCGTGATCGGCACCAAGACCACGCCCGGCGTTCCTTACGAGATTATTGGCTACATGAATTCCGTCAATAACTTTTCGACGGTGATCGATCCCGCCATGGCCCAACGCTGCGAAGTTTGCCACAGCCAAACCGCCAGCACCCCGGCGCCCAGCAACGTCGCCAACGCACCGGCGGTGGCGGCGCAAGCCAAAGCCTTCGTGACGGAACCGAGCCGCGCGGCCTGCGGGGCCTGCCACAACGACATCAATTTCGCCACCGGCTTCTCGACCGGTCCGGAGGCTAACCACGCCGGCGGGCCTCAGGCGGACGACACGCAGTGCATGAACTGCCACATACCGCAAGGTGAGATGCCCTTCGACGCATCCATTCTAGGCGCGCACGTAGTGGCAACCGATACGAAGGCAACCTATCCTCAGAACCCGGACACGTTGCTGGCTGGCCTCAACCTCGCCATCACCGGTGTGACGAACACCAACGCCGGGCAATCTCCGACGGTCAATTTCAGCGTGCAGGACGACAGCGGCAACAATATCGCCCTGTCGAATCTCGGATTCCTGCAGTTCACCTTGGCTGGCCCCACCACCGATTACGGCTACACCACTTTCGGAACTGCCACCACTCCGGGTTACGTGACGGAAAGCGCTATTAAGGCGGCTTGTAGTTCCAGCGGCGCTTGCTCCTACACGTTTACCAACGTCATTCCGGCTACCGCTACCGGAACGTACTCCATCGGCGGGGAAGCGCGCGAAAGCGTGACGGTGCTGGCCGGCACAACCGCGGCGCAAACCGTCGAGTACGGCGCTAAGAACCCGGTGGTCAACTTCTCGGTGGACGGCTCGGCAGTGGCGCCGCGCCGCACCGTGATCACCCAAGCCAATTGTAATGCCTGCCACATCGCGCTATCGCTGCATGGAACGCTGCGCAACAACGTCGAGTATTGCGTGATGTGTCACAATCCGTCCAATACGGATGCCAGCACGCGCGCCACAGCCGTAGTAGCCGCTGATAAGGCGCTCCCGCCGCAGGGCATCAACTTCAACCTATTGGTTCACCGCATTCACGATGGCGTAAATGCCGCAGCCGATAACCCCAAGAATCCCTACATTGTCGTTGGCTTCGGAGGAAGCCACAACGACTTCTCCGGTATCCTATTCCCGGCTATGAGCCCCACCGGCGAGGCAGCCTATCTCCAAAACTGCTCGCTCTGCCACGTCAATAGTACGGAGCAAAACGATCTGACCTTGTCCAACCTGAATCAAGTGATCGATCCACAGGGTTGGATCACGCCGACCGGCCCCTTCTCCTCGGCTTGCAGCGGATGCCACGTTTCGAAAGCGGAAGCTTCGCACTTCCTGGCGAATACCGATTCGTTGGGAGAGAGCTGCAGCGTTTGCCATGCCGCCGGCGCGCAGTTCGCCGTCGACGCGGTGCACACTCCTTAGTTTGGATCGCGAGAGTCGTGGGACGGTGAAGCATTCGCCGCCCCACGAACTTACGATCGCCTGCACATGAGAACTCTCCATCCATGTCGTGTCGTCCTGCACTTGGCGATCTTTTGCCTGACGATCTTAGGCGCCTCGGCGCAGGCCGCGCTTCCGCCCGGCTATGTCGGCTCGGACACCTGTGCAGCCTGTCACGAAGACATCGCCAAGGCTTTTGCGAAGAGCCCGCACGATCAGGTTGATACCGACAAGAAGCGCGGCTGGGACGGACGAGCCTGCGAGTCCTGCCACGGTCCCGGCGAGAAACACGCCGAATCGGGGGACGCGACCCTTATCCGAGACCCGGCAAAGCTCGCTGCCACCGCAGCCGATCGCGTTTGCCTCACCTGCCACTTGAATCAGCCGACGCAGGTGGGTCGCCTCGAAAGCAGCCACATGAAGGATCAAGTTGCCTGCACCACTTGTCATAAGGTTCATGCCGACGGCGGGCATGACCTGCTGGTCCGCAAAGCCGCCGCAATCAACCAGCAGTGCGCGAATTGCCATCTGAACGTCTGGACGCAGTTCCAACGTCCGAATCACCATAAGCTGCCCGAAGGCGCCATGTCCTGCGTCGATTGCCATAATCCACACGGCAGCATCCGGCCGGCGATGATGCAATCGTTCGGAGCGAACGAGCCGGGCTGCTTCAAGTGCCACGGCGACAAGCGTGGTCCGTTTACGTTCGAGCATGCGGCAGTGCGGTTCGAGGGTTGCGGGGTTTGTCACGAAGCGCACGGCTCGGCTAATCCGCGCATGTTGATCCGCCAGGAGGTGAGGTTCGTGTGTCTCGAGTGCCATGCCAACCTGCCGAATCCCCGGAATACGAACTCAGCTTTGGGCGTGGTGCCGCCATCCTTCCACGACCTGATCTCGCCGCGATTTCAAAACTGCACGGTCTGCCACCAAAAGATCCACGGAAGTTACGTCGATAGGGACCTGCTGCGATGAAGACGCTGCTCATCATCGCCGTGTTGGCCGCGCCTCTGTTCGCTCAACAGCAGCCGCCCGCGGCGGCAACTCCGCCAGGGCCCGCGCCGGCTCCGTCGACGCCCGCCCCAGCCCCGTCAACTCCGGCGGCGACTCCCTCAACGAGCGCCTCGGCGGCCAGCGGCGCCGCATCGCCGGCACCCTCGGATGAGAACTGGCTCACTGGCTACATCGACCTGGGCTATCGCTGGCAAACCGGCGTGGGAGGGAGCCTCGATACTTACCGCAGCATCGTGAATCTGGGATCCGGTCCGAAGCTGGTGGGCGCCGATTTCACCATTACCGATCCCAAGCACCGCCTGTTCGATCAGATTCAGGTGAACGCCTATGGCTGGGGAGACGAGCCGTACGAGACGTTTCATCTCTACGCGAAGAAAAAGAAGCTCTACGACTTCAACGTTGACTACCGCAACATCGCGTACTTCGACTTTTTGCCTTCCTACGCCGATCCGCTGCTCCCCTTACGGGGCCTCGCGCTCAACGAGCAATCCTTCGACACGCACCGCCGTTTCGGAAGTGCATCCCTCGACCTTCTGCCCGGAAATTGGATCGTTCCCTACTTCGCCTACGATCGCGACTCGGGATCCGGAACCGGCGCCACCGCGTTCGTCTCCGACGCGGACGAGTTTCCGGTGCCGAACACGACGTCCGATCGCACCAGCCTCTTCCGCGGCGGCGTCCGGATCGAGCTCAAGCGATTTCACGTGACGCTCGAAGAGGGCGGGACCACTTTTCGGAACAATCAGGATATCTATCAGGCGCCCGGCTCTACGAATTACGGCAATTCGCCGGCTCCATTTTTCGGACAGACCATCGACCTCACCAGCCTGATCGCGTCCTACGGAATCACCGGCAGCAGCACGTATAGCAAAGCCCTGTTTACCGCCAATGTCACGCCGTGGATGGATCTCTACGGCCAATTTCTCTTCAGCCAGCCCAAGACCAACGTCAACTACCAGCAATACGACAACGGAAACCTGGTGCTTGAAAGCCAGTTGCTGTTCTACACCAGTCAGCAATATCTTGTGTCCGCCGCGGCCGAGTCGCCGCACACCACCGGCAGCTTCGGCGCTGAGATCCGCCCATTCCGCCACATCCGAATAGTCGAATCCTGGATGACGGACCGTCTGCACGACAGCGGCTCGGCAATCACCAATCAAGTCCTGGCAAGCGAGGGCGTTTCGGCGCAAATGGCGGCGTTGCTCACAGGGTCGTTGGTTACGAATTACAACCAGCAAGAGCTGGATCTTTTTTACGATCCAACCTCGAAGCTCGTGTTCCATGGCGGATATCGCTATGTGTGGGGCGACGCGAACGACGCGTTTCTGCCCGTAGCGGGATTAGCCAGCGCGGATCAGGGTAAGCTGCGGCGCAACGTGGGAATCGGCGGGGTGACTTACCGTCCTACGCAAAAGATATCGGTTTCGGGCGAAGTGGAAGCGGCAGCCAGCGGTGGCGCGTACTTCCGAACCAGCTTATACAACTACCAGAAGGTCCGCGCTCAAGCGCGTTATCAAGCTACGCCTTCGCTTAGTCTTTCCGCGGATTTCAACCTGCTCAACAACCAAAACCCTCTGCCCGGCGTCAACTACGACTATTTGGCGCACCAGGCATCGCTTTCCTTCCTCTGGGTGCCCAGGGGCGGAAAGATCTGGGCGCTGCAAGGCTCGTACAGCAGATCGACCATATATTCCGACATCGGGTATCTGGAGCCGGAATTTCTGACGCCGCAGGTTTCGCTCTATCGCGACAATGCGCACACGGCCACGGGTTTGTTCAGCGCGAATCTGCCGCGCTATGCGGGCCTCGCGCCCAAATTCACCGCCGGAGGGTCGCTGTTTATCTCGTCCGGAAGCCGTCCCAGCAGTTACTACCAGCCTTTCGCCAAAGTGTACTTACCTTTGCACAAGAACCTGGCCTGGTTCACCGAATGGACCTATTACGGTTACGGAGAAGCCTTCTATTTATACGAAGGCTTCCGAACGCATCTGGTGATGACCGGGCTCCGATTCATGCGGTAACTACGCCACCGCTCGGCGCTCCGGCTCGTAATTGGTAAACAGCGCGGTTTGCATCGGACGATCCGCGTGAAAGCTTGCGAGCTCGGCCGGAAAGCGCTGGATCAACTCCGGCGGCGCGGCGTGGCGGCCGTCTCCAAGCATCTCAGCCAACTGAAGCGCGTTGACCACCGATTTTCCGCCCACATCGTTGTTGGCGAAAACGAATGTGACTGCGGCGTGTTCGTCGAGACGCTGGATGCGAGGCTTCCATTCGAGCAGTTCATCGCGGGAATACAGGTAATCGTGCGCCGCGCCGGGCGTCGAACCCTTGCCAAACTCGCGCTGCCAATGCTGCGGATTTCTCCCGTGCAACCGCACGTACGCGAGGGGCGACGTCAGGAATTCGCCGGGCGGCATGGCTTTCGTGTAAGCCGCCTGATCGATGTTTGCGAAGCCGACGTGATAATCGATCAACGTTCCGAGCGCTTCTTCGTGCGTCCAACTGCTGTGCCGCATCTCGGCCACCAGCGGGAACTCGTGAAATGCCCGGCGCAACGCGATCAGATGCTCGCGGTTCTCTTCGGTATAGCGAAAGGTCCAGGGAAACTGCATCAGCACGCAGCCCAACTTGTGGGCGCGATGCAGAGGCCACAGTCCTTCCTGGAACTGAGCGATTTCGGCGGGCGCGAGGAGTCGGTCGTGCGTGAAGCGCCGACCCAGCTTCGCGGTGAACAGAAACTTGGGATTGTGAGCAACCTTCCGCAGCCACAGGCGCGCGATCTCGGGCCGGAGCGGCTGGTAAAATGTAGTGTTGATTTCCACGGCGTCGAAATAGTTCGCCAGATCCTCGAGCTCGTGGGCGCCGCGTTGTTTCAGCTTCGGATAAACGATCCCATTCCAGTGCGGGTAAGACCAACCGGAAGGGCCACAATAGAGTGTTTGGGGGAGGGGCATGGCGGCACTCGTTGTTCTCCTTTTCTTCGCCTTCAAGTATAGCTCAAGAAGAACGC
>JBEKHQ010000040.1:0-9937 GCA_050012195.1 Bryobacteraceae bacterium
ATCGGCCCTCCCTTCATGCAGCCCCGTGTTGCTCCTGCACCGCCAGCGACTCAGCAGACGGAGGCTCCGCCGGCAGCTGAGCAAGCTGGGCCCCCGCAAGCTGAGAAGCCAGCAACTCCCATGGATAAACCCGAATTGACGTGCCCACTCCCGACGGAAGCAGGGATGCGTGACGTCGGTCCTGTATGGGTATGCAGAGCGCCCGCCGATTTTGGCATCCCTGTGGTGGACCAACTGAGCGACGCAGCAAACCGTAATGGTGACCTTGGCATGCATCATTGGTGGTTGGCGACGGAAAGGCACGCAGCTGGCATGGCTGGTTCAAAGACCGGTACTGAGCTAGCGGACCATGCCCAAAGAGCGTTCACCGACTGTCGCCTCGTACCAGGTGCAGACGCCGCCTGCGTGGATGCAGTGTTATGTCAGATCCATAAAGATACGGGTCCCTTCAGGGTGGATTGGGAGGAAATGGCTCCCGACACGACAAATGCGAACACCTGCCAGGCATTGAGCTTGAGAATCATCGCACAGTGCGGTGGTCCGTCCTTCGGCCCACACCCCCTCCAGAACTTTGAACCTTGGAGAAGTCCGCCGGATCCACGCATGTTAATGCAGGGAAAAAAGTTCGATTTCTTACTAAGGAAGATACGATGAGCAACGCTCAAAACAATCCGACTGGGTCGATCATTAGCGGCCATGCCAAAATCGGCGTCCCCAAGCCGACACTCGGGCACATTCTCAATGACTTGGCTTCAGTGCTGGATAAGCAGATAGCGCCGGCATTCCTCTCGATACTGGCCGGCAAAGGAATTCTCACCCTCGCCGACATCGACCGCGTCGGCGGGGTGGAGCAGTTCGCGAGCCCGAGCGAAATGGCCACGGCGAAGCTTATCGATGCCCATGCCGATCTGGCGCGTGTCTCATCCGACCTGACTGCCAATGCCAAGCTGATTGCCGCCGGCTACACCAGTACGTTGGCCATCGCGAAAACTCCCCAGTCAGCGTTCCTCAAGGATGCTACGCCGATCCTGGGCCAGCAGATGGCGATCCGTGTTCAGTTTTCCTCGGGCGCGATCGCACTAACCGTCAACCAGATGCTTGCCGCGGCACTGGCCAACGCGAATATTGCAGCGACAGCCGGCCAGTGGCACCCCAACGGCCTGAACGGCAACAGTTCGCAGCCTTGCAATTGCTGTGATTGCCAGTCCGCCGTCAGTCCCGCCGCTTATCTCGCCGATCTGCTGTCTTACGTCACGCAGCATGTGGTCATCGCGGGCCCCCCCGTCGAGCTAAAACAGCTCCAACGCATGTTCTGTCAACCATTCACCTCTCTCCCAACGGATTGCGAAGCCGTCGAGCAGCAGGTCCGGCAGGTACGCATCTGTGTGGAAGTGCTGCGCACCTACATCGGAGAGATGCAGCCTTCTCTCAGCGCGGCCCAACTGACCTCTCTGGCCAAGTCTCAGTCTTGTTACACGTTGGCCGCCTATAACGCAATCCTGACCGGCCTGGGCATTACCTACGAGCAACTCCGTCTGGCGCGCATCGCGGATGTCGAGACCCGCATCGCCCTGGCCGAGCAACTTGGCCTCACGGTCGACCCCTACGGGGCAAACCGGCCCGATCCGCTGGATCTGCTCGTGCTCGATCCCACAGCATCCGCAGCGGCGGCACAAGCGATGACCGAGGCCAATCTCGAGTTGTTCTTTGGCCTGGTCAACACCGCAGCCGTTCCGCTGCCGCAGCTCGCCGATACTCTGCGGAATCCGCTTTCAGACGGCCCCACCTCCACCCCGGCCCTGATCACGCAATGGAATCTGACGGGGGTCTCGTGGGGCTTGAACACGGACGCCATGGGACTCATCTACCTCAATCTCGTCAACCAGGGCGGCACCCAGGTCCGTCTCGATCTTTACAAGGACGCAGCCCAAACCATGCTCGTGGCGTCGTCAGGTTTGCAAGCGCTGACCAACGGAATCATTGCTGGAAGCCTGCTCGTGACGGAGGAGAATAACAGCAGCCTTTCGGGCACTTTCTCGATTGCCATGCCGTCCGCGTCCGTAACGCTCCAACTGCAAGCCCTGCCGCTACTTCAATGCTGGCAACTCCAATCGCTGCGCAGCGAATGGCTGACGGAAGACCACCCCGCAGATCTTTACGCCGATGGCACATCTGCCGTGAGTCTCGCCACTCTGCCGTCGTCGTCGGTCTTTCCTTCGTTGCCCTCGGGCGTGTTCCCCCCGCTCTCGCAGGGTAGCATCGCCTTTCACCCCACTGCCGCCCTTCTGGCCTTGACCGGAGAGATGGCTCCCGTGGACCTCGCTCTCCTGTTGTCCCTCTCAGCCGATCCGGCGTACACCTCTGCGGTAAAGACGTTGTCCATTCAGTCGCAGCGATTGCCGATCGTCGACCCTGACATCATCGGTCCAGATGACTTCCGCAACCCTTTCGTTTCCGATGCCGGATTCGCTCTCTGGCAAACCCGGCGAGCATGGGTCGATGCGCAGCTGTCGAACCTGGCTTCGCAGACCAAGGTTGTCGGAGGCTCGACCGTTCCAAGTATCGATGGAATGCTGAGCGTGATGTCTACTCCGTGGACCTACGGCGCCACTACGCTCACGCCGTGGCCCAGCACCGCCCCATCCACTTCCAGCTTTCAAACGCTATGGGAGAACCTCGCCGAAGGAGCCGGTGGCTCTGCCAACATGCTGCAGATCCAATCCGACCTCAGCCTCAGCATCGACTCCTTCAATCGACTGATGAACATCTGGCAGACCGATCAAGCAGCAGCCATCGATCCAACCTCGCCCTCCGTAACCGCAGCGGAGTGGCTTGAATTTCAGTCGATTCTCGTGCAGGCGGCAAAGTCGTGTCTGTCAGTCTTCTGGCGCAACGAGGAATCACAGTTGGTTTTTGGCAGCCAGGAGTTCCTGGTTTCTTTGCGTGAACCGGTCGTCGGCCCTTGGCCCCTGGTTCAGAGTGGCATTCCCTTTATCGATCCGTCGCTGGTTGCGCTCACCGATCTTCCCGAGCCGATCGCAGGAGCGGCTGCGATTGCACTGTGGAACGCGCGCGCTACACAGGTCGATCAACTCACGCAGAATCTGAGAGCGACTCGAGAGTCGCTGCCCTCGCCCCAAGGCCTGCAGGCAGCCTTGCAGGTTGCGCTGGGAGATCCCAACCCGGGTGACGCTCTCCCGGTCGATCTCGACACGCTCGGACAGCAACTGCTCGATCCAAATCCGGCCGTGGTCGCCGCTGCAACCTCATCGATTCAGCAATCGCTTTTCATGTCGGTCAGCGATTTCAATCAGCTCATGAGCATCCGCGCCATGGATGCAGACCCCAACCCACTCGACAAGCCGGATCCCACAGACTGGCTTACGCTCTACGGCATCCTCACCAGCGCCGAGACTCAGAAGCGTCTCTACCCAACCTGGTCGTCCCAGGAGGCCGCGCAGGGGCTCGTCTACTGGAGCGCGCGAAAGGCGGCGCTTCCGCTGTGGCGCAGCGATGCCGATACGCGCGCCAAATGGCACGCCGCCCTGGCTCTGCGCAGCAGCGCTCCCATCATCGATCCGGATCTCATCAGCGCCCCTGATTTCGTCAATCCCGTCGCCGGAGACCCGGCCTATGATCTCTGGAGCACGCGCACCACCCAGGTCCAGACCTTCCTTACCCCGCATGCTCTGTCGGATGTGTCTGATGTGGATGCCGCCGTCCTGAGCGCGCTCGGCAGCACAGCCACCGATCTCCTCACCTTGCAGCAGGAGAACGATGCGGGAACCGACATTACGGCACGGCTCGCCCAGCTTGGCTTGACCATGGACGGCTTCGAGTTCCTGTTGGGCTTTCGTCAACTGATTGGTGGATCGCTACCAATCCTTCAAGGTGAGTCCGATGACTTCTGGTCGATCCTCGCGCAGGTCCAGAAGGAACGTCAGTTCGCAACCTGGCTCCAGCAGGAGACCCAGGCCGGGATTACGCTGGGTCCGGATTTCTTCCAATATCCACCCGATTCAGGTCAGACCACCACCGATCCATGCACAGCCGCCACATCTTCCATCGCACCTCCGACTCCGCCAGTATTGCCCGAATGGCGAGCGACAGCGGAGGCTCGTGAGACCTGGGAGGACACGCTCAATGCGCGCATCGAGCAACAGAGCTCGGTTATCAGCGGCATCGCAGGTATCGTGGACTCCGCCGAAGGCGCCACTCTGGCTGGGTGGAGGGATGCACTGGTGCAGGCAGCCGTGCCGGGTTCTTCGCTCTCCGACGCCGCGGACACGATCACCGAATCCCTGTTGATCGACGCCGAGATGGGCAGTTGCGAGAAAACGACTCGCATTGAACAGGCGCTGGAAACGCTGCAAACATTAATGACCAGCATTCGGGACGGCCAGATTGCTTCATACGGGTTGACCGTGGATGCACCGGACTTCGACCAGGAGTGGCAATGGATGAGTTCCTACGCGAGTTGGCGAAGCGCCATCCTGGTCGGCCTCTATCCGGAAAATCTGCTCTCGCCTACGCTGCGAAAGTGGCAAACTCCGGGTTTCCAGAAATTGGTCTCAGACGTTCAGGGCAACGCGATGCTCACCGCCGCCCAGGCCGCCGAGGAAGCATGCCTGTACTCGCAATACTTCAGGGATGTCTGTTCGATCAATGTTGAGACCCTTTGCAATGCACTCTCAAATCTCGACACCGACGCCGGCTGCACCGAGTCGCTCAACCCCACAGACGGCACGCTCCTCTATATGTTCGGCCGCGCCGCAGCGACGAATACACCGTACTGGTCCACTTACAACAACCAGGACACCTCTGGGTACGGGCAGACCTTTTGGGATGTGGTTCCAGGATTGACCGGCCAGAATCTCGTCATTCTCTTCGGATCGACATCGTTCCTCGCCAGCTCTTACGTCCCAGGTACGCAACGTTGGGTATACCTGTTCTTCATTTCTTCTGGTCAGAACGGTCTCAACCTGTGCTTTACTCGCTACAACCCCAACGTGCCAGGACAAAGTGGATGGGAAGGCCAAGTCTACAATCTTGCCCTCAGTGACCTCCCCGTGCCGTCGAGCTCGTTTACCGCTGAACTTGGCGCACAAGATGGCGAAACGGGTGCGCCGACCATCATTGTGAAGTTTGCCGACGGTACAGTTTGCCAGCGCCAGTTGAATGCACAAGGTACGGACTGGTCCAATGTCCCCTGGACAATCGTCAGTACCTGGCACGGATGGACCAAAGCGATCGATGCCAATGTGAGTCCCGCTGGCCCGGGCGCCGGCCCCGGACAATACATCGCGGATGCTTTGGCAGTCGTTTCGCCAGGTCCCGATCTGCTCGTTCTCTTATGGATTGACCCCTTGTCTGGCGGCTCGACGGGGCAGGTAAAGGTATCTTTGTCGACCGAGGGGAGCTTGAGCACTGCGTCCACAATAGGCAATGTTACTTTTGGAAGCCCCAATTGGATCGCTGCAGTCGCCCGAGATCCTACTCACATCGATGTTTTTGTTTCCGATCAATCCGCTTCGTCCGGTTCTCCCGGGCTGTTCTGGTGTGCAGGGAATTACAGTAACGGCCAATGGCAATGGCCTAGCTTCGTGCAAGTCCACGGTTTGAAGCCTTCGGGTGTGGTGGTCGCCGTAGCCCGAACCGCTGACCGCCTCGACCTTTTCGCGATCAACAGCGACGACTCCGGAGTGTGGTGGAATACGTGGGACGGTCAGTGGCACCAGTGGGCCGCGATCGGAAACAATTACGTTGATTCACCCTACGCCACTAATCTATGCGGACTTGCCGCTGTCGCGCGCGGGCAAGGACACCTCGACGTCTTTATGATCGATTCGGGCGGCGACGTTTGCCACAACTCATGGGATGCCAACAATCCCTTTTCGTCGGCCTGGGAAACGATAGGAACCGCCAACGCCTCGTCGCTCGTCACCGCTGTCACTCGAACGCCCTCGCGAGTGGATGTGTTCTGGTTGACGGATGGGCCTTCCCATTCAGGTGAGGAATTTACGCAATGGAACTGGGCGGACTTTAACCAAGATAGCGGTGGCTGGCACTCGGCGGTTACCCTCAACGAAAATCTCCCGCAAGTCGTGGCGGCGGGGGCCGCCGCCTTAGGCGGTGCATTGGGTCGCACTCCAACTCATCTCGACGTATTTATCAACACTGCACTCCAAGGTCCCGGAGGATCCGTTTTTCATCCCATCCGCACCACTTGGCAAGACGACAACGCCGGAGCGACGTGGCAACCGTGGCTTCAGATTGGCACCCCCCTCGCCTCCGCACCAACTGAGATAATCGCCGTCTCCAGCGTTCCTAGTCGGATCGACCTGTTCATCTACCAAGCCGGCAAGGGGATTTACACGGCTTACTGGCCGGACCTCTCGTCTGTAAATTCCATGGTCGACCCGCCGCCACCATATACACCAGCGCGCCCAAGCGTATTGAGCCCGCTCGACGTACCGGTTTACCTCTCGAGTAGCGACTTGCAAGCCCGCCGCACTGCAATCGCCGCGGCGTTTCAAGAGGTCCTCTGGCCACCGTCAAATCTCGAATACCTGAGGGAAGCCTACTATTTTGTGCCCGTGTATCTCGCCGATCAACTCCGCCAGCAAGGTCTATATGAGCCTGCGCTGGACCTGTTCCGCACGGTCTACGACTACAGCACGGCGCCCAGCGAGCGCAACATCTACTACGGCTTCGATCTGGAAGCGTCGTTCTCCGCCGTGTGGACCCGGCCGCCCGACTGGCTGCTCGATCCGCTCAACCCTCATCTCATCGCCGCCACTCGGCAGTACGCCTACCTGCGCTATACCATCCTGACGCTGGCTCAGTGCTTTAGCGACTACGCAGACTCCCGGTTTACCTACGACACCTCGGAGTCGGACGCACAGGCTCGGACCCTCTACATGACCGAACTGGCGCTGCTCGGCCTCAACATATTCGCCCCTCCGCCGACCGGTTGTACCGACCTGATCATTCAAGTGCAAGCCGCCCTTGCCATCCATCGCGAACTGCAGTCGATGACGTCGAAGCTGCTGCGCCAGCTGTCCGGCATCAATGACGTTTCTACTCTCACCACGCTTGTTCCCAGCATCAACACGGCGCTCGCGGGAGATGCGTCGCCTACCAGTCGCCTGACGGCATTGAGGACGCTGATCTCGAAGGCTGCGCGGCAGTTGCCTGCAGCCCCTGCCATGGGTCAGTTGCTTGCCCAAAAGGACTCGGCCGTCACCAGCGCTTATCGCTCGCTGCTGGCCGACCCCGTCCTTGGCCCCGCCGTCAACACCGTAGCTTCCGATGCCGGCGCTACCTTCGACAGTGATGTCAGCTCGCAGGGTGGCTTCAGCCCGGGCACCAAGATTAATGGTGCCAAAGTGACGCCGGCCATCTCGTTCGGTTTTTGTATTCCCCCCAACCCGCTGGTCAACACCATGCAGATGCACGCGGAACTCTGCCTTTATGAGCTTCGCAACTGCATGAACATTGCAGGCATCGCTCGTCAGGTGGCGCCCTATTCGGCCAGCACCAGTGTCTCCAGCGGACTGCCCAGCATTGGTGCCGCGGGCAATCTGCTCATCCCAAGCGCGGTGGTCATCCAGCCCACGCCCTACAGTTACTCCGTCCTGATCGCCCGCGCCCAGCAGTTGGTGCAGATTGCGACTCAAATGGAAGCGGCGATGCTGTCAGCACTCGAAAAACGCGACCAGGGTACCTACGACCAACTCCAGGCTCAGCAGCACCTCGCACTTGCCCAGCAGACTGTTCAGTTACAGCAACTGACAGTCACCCAGGCCAGCGACGGTCTCACGCTGGCGCAGCTTCAGCAGCAGAAAGCAACCACTGCTTCGGACTATTGGCAGCAGATGCTGAACAGCGATGTAAGTTCGCTGGAGCAGCAGGCACTGAGCTCTATGCAGGCCGAGTCGGATCTGCAGATTGCATCCTCAGCAACCAGCGAACTCGCCGCGTCGATGCCCAGCGCGGACAGCGTGTTTTCGTTCGGATCGAGCAATGCGTCAAATCTTGCCTCCGCACTGTCCTCTCTGGCAGCTTCCATGGGAACGTCCGCGCAGATGAACCAGGCCCAGGCCAGTCTGGAGGTCCAGCAGGACGACTGGCAGTTCCAATACTCGTCTTCGCTCGAAGATGGGCAGATTGCCGCTCAGCAGATCACCGGTGCGCAGGACCAGGTGCGGATCGCTGCGCAACAACTCAGCATCGCGCAGCTTCAGTCGGACCAGGCGGAAGCCGGCTTGAGTTTTCTGGTCAACGAATTTACCAACGCGGCGCTCTACGACTGGATGAGTACAGTCCTGCTGGGCGTCTATAGCTACTTCCTGCAGCAGGCGACCGCGACAGCGCGCCTCGCCGAGAACCAAATGGCCTTTGAGCGGCAGATCGTGCCGCCAGGCTTCATTCAAGCGGACTACTGGCAGGCGCCGTCCACGGGCAGCAGCACCTCCACGCCGACGAATACCGATGGCCTGACCGGGGCCGAGCGACTGACTGAAGATATCGCTACACTCGACCAGTATTACTTCACCACCGACCAACGCAAACTTCAGTTGACCAAGACGATCTCGTTATCCCAATACTATCCGCTCCAACTTCAGCAGCTCCGCGACACTGGAACCATGAACTTCGCCACCACCCTATCGCAATTCGACCAGGACTTCCCCGGTCACTACATGCGTCTCATCCAGCAGGTACGAGTCTCCGTGATCGCGCTCATACCACCGGCTCAGAACATAAACGCCACCCTGTCTACCAATGGGGTGACCCGCACAGTGGTCGGGCCGGACGTCTTCCAGAAGATCGTTGTATCGCGCGATCCCGAATCGATAGCGATTACGTCACCGACGAACGCCACGGGCGTCTTTACCATCGATCCTCAGGCAAATCTGCGCCTCCCATTCCAGGGCCTAGGTGTTGAAGCAAATTGGGAGTTCGACATGCCCCAGGCCTCGAATCCCTTCGACTTTACGACCATCGCCGATGTGCAGCTTTCGATCGACTACACCGCCCTGAACAGTAACCAGTACAGAGCCCAGGTATTGCAAACACTCAATAATCAGACGACCGGGGAACAGTCGTACAGCTTTGTCAATAATTTCGCCGACCAGTGGTACGACTTGAACAACCCGGACCAAACCGCCACGCCGATGTCGGTTCAGTTCAACACATCCGCTTCGGACTATCCGCCGAATCTCAGCAATATCCAAATCCAGCAAGTCCTGCTCTACTTCTCGCGGTCTGACGGAGCTTCATTCGAAGTTGCGGTCAGTGCATTCCAATTCACCGAAGGCACGAGTACCTCGACGGTCGGAGGATCAGCAACGACAACGAACGGGATTATTAGTACAAGAGGTGGAAACGGCTTCTCTTGGCTGCCTATGATCGGGAAACAGCCATTCGGAACTTGGCAGCTCACTCTTCCGAACACGGCGACACTGAGAAATTGGTTTACACAAGGCCAGATCGAGGACATTCTTTTGGTGATCACGTATTCAGGTGACACGCCTCCGCGAGCTGCTTGAGAAGGAAATAGCCTGCCTTCTATTTCCCTATGGCTGGGCAGCGATTAACACGAACGGGTTGATGGTCCCACCAATTCAGACATCCGTGTCGATGCTCTAGACGAGGCGCGGACAAAGATCGAACCAGCCCTCGAAAAGCTCAACCAGCTGGAATTGGCGACCTTGCGAGGTCCCGCCTCCTCCAATGAACGTTGTAGTATATTGCACGAGAAATCTTATTCCTTGTAAGCTATTGATAAAACTATAGATAGGTGGTGGAGGCGACGGGAGTCGAACCTTTCATCTCCATTTAGATTCTGTAACTTACTGATTCCACAAAGGGAGGAAAATGCCAAAAGGCCTACACACGCATGTCTATCGTACAATTATCGTACAATTTTGCTTGT
>JBEKHQ010000041.1:0-9893 GCA_050012195.1 Bryobacteraceae bacterium
GGAATCCCACGTGGACCGCAGCATATTCTCGCCGCAGCCGGTGTTTGAAACCAACTTGCGGGGCACCTTCAACCTGCTCGAGACCGTGCGCGCCAAACGGGTGGAACGATTTATCCACGTTTCCACCGACGAAGTCTACGGCAGCCTGGAACCGCCGCTCGAAGCGGACGAAGGTTTTCCGTTACAGCCGAGCAGCCCGTACTCGGCGGCGAAAGCTGGGTCCGACCTGCTCGCGCTCGGCTATTTCAAGACCTATAAGCTGCCGATCATTGTAACTCGGGCATCCAACAACTACGGTCCGTTTCAGTTCCCCGAAAAGCTGATTCCGCTAATGATCACGAACGCGCTGGATGAGAAGCCTTTGCCGGTTTACGGCGATGGAATGCAGATCCGCGACTGGCTGTTCGTGGAAGATCACTGTCGCGCGATCCTGGCCATTCTAGAAAAGGGCCGCGATGGCGAAATTTACAACATCGGCGGCAATCGGTCGCTTCCGAACAAGACGGTGGTGGATCAAATCCTCGCGATTACGGGCAAGCCAAGCAGCCTGATCAAGTATGTCACCGATCGGCCTGGACACGATCGACGCTACGCGCTGTCCAGCGAGAAACTAACTAAAGAAACCGGCTGGGCGCCGCAAATGGATTTCGAGCGCGGCCTGGCGGCCACGATTGATTGGTATCGGAACAATCAGGATTGGATACGCAACGTGAAATCCGGCGAGTACCAATCCTATTACGCCCGCAACTACGAGAATCGAACCGAGGAACTCGGCGGAATCGCCGAAAACTAGCCGCTATCATAGAGGGATGGCCGATCCTCTGCTTGACTGGCGTAGTGAATTCCCCGCCTTGGAGAAAACGGTTTACCTCATCAGCCATTCGCTCGGCGCGATGCCGCGGCGCACTCCCGATCGGCTGGCTGAATACGCCGACATCTGGTCCACACGCAGCATCCGCGCTTGGGAAGAGGGCTGGTGGGAAATGCCCATCACGGTCGGCAACCTGATCGCCGGTATCATCGGCGCGGGCGAAGGGGAAGTGGTGATGCAGCCCAACGTGTCAATCTGCCAATCCATCATCGCATCGTGCTTCGATTGGAGCGGCAGCCGCAACAAGATCGTTTCCGAAGGGCTGGATTTTCCGTCCAATCTTTACATTCATCGGCAGCTCGAATCGCTGGGCGCCCGCGTGGTCACAGTACCCTCGGAGGACGGCATCACCATACCGTTGCCAAAACTGCTGGCCGCGATCGACAACGAGACTCGATTAGTCGCGGTATCGCACGTCATCTTCAAGAGCGCCTACATTCAGGACCTCCGTGCTCTTACCGAGCGCGCTCACGAAGTCGGCGCCTTGATCGTCGCCGACATTTATCAATCCGCCGGGACCGTGCCGTTGAACGTACGCGAGCTTGGCGTCGATTTCGCCGCCGGCGGGTCCGTCAAATGGCTTTGCGGCGGACCGGGCGCGGGCTATCTTTACGTGCGTCGCGATCTTTGGCCCGCGCTTTCGCCGCGGCTCACAGGGTGGATGGCGCACCAGAATCCATTCGAATTCGATCCGGGCCCCATTCGTTTCGCCGGCGATGCCTTTCGCTTCCTGAACGGCACGCCCAACATTCCGGGCTTGTACGCGGCGCGATCCGGCTACGAAATCATCCAGGAAGTGGGAGTGGAGAACATCCGGGCGAAATCGATTCGCCAGACGTCCGCGCTCATTGATCTGGCCGAGCAGGCCGGTTACCGCGTGAATTCTCCCAAGGATTCCCGCGAGCGCGGGGGAACCGTGACGCTGGACGTTCCGAACGGCTACGACATTACGCAAGAATTGTTGCGGCGGGATTTTCTGGTGGACTACCGGCCGGGTGCGGGCATTCGCATCGCGCCGCATTTTTACACCAAGGACGAAGAACTGGAGCTTGTGATGGAGGAGATCCAGTCGTTGTCGCGCGCGGCCGTGACTCATTGATCGCCTGCGGCGGCTTATTGTCCCGATGTCGAAGGGCGCAGTTTCCACTTCTCTTCGATAGCATCCTGAAACACCGACGCGAAGAATTCGCGCGACGAAGGCGAGCACCCGATGTGCAGCGTGTCGCCCGTTACTTGGACGAATCCCAGATATCCGTCCCAGCCGATATCTTCCAACATGAAATCCAGGCACTCGCGCTCACCGCGGCCCAGGTTGGACCGGTCGATGTCAAACACCTGCCCGGTGGAATGTTCCGGAAACTCCGGGTCAACCAGTAGGCTGCCCGCCTCGGCCGGCCGGTCGGTTGTGCTCACCAGTTCCGTGACTTGCAATGGCACGAAATGTTCGCCCTTGGGCTTGAGCGCGTCAAAGAGCCGGTGCGTCTCGAATGCGATATAAAGCAGCGTGCCGATCGCGGCCGGAGAGGCTTGCAAGTAAACCTCTTGATCCGACGGCAGCGCGGGAAGAGCGACTCCGAAGAACTGCGGATCGTCAAACATGGGCTGCAGAGCATGCCCTGAAGCCTGCTTCAGGTCCTCCAAGGAACGGTAGAACACATCCTCCTGCTTCAGCCACACCTTCAAGCGATCGTTCGCGCGGTGATCGGGATTGATGGGGTTGCGATACTGTTCTGCCAGTTCCCGAAACGCGGCCGGATCGTTGTGAAACAAGTTCAGCAATTGCTCGGCGCGTTCCACGCGGAACCAGTAGGTCGGCGAATAGTCGCGCTGCATATGCCGCTGGAGGGCTTCGTATAGTTCGGCGTGGCGAGCAGGGCTGGCGGCGAAGAACATTTCGGCGACGGATGGCGGCGTTTTGCGGGAGAGCGCCGCTTCGGTCATCGGCAGCAGTTCGGAAACGCATCCTTCGCCGCAGTGATAGGCGAAGATGGCCCAGTCTCGTGCGCCGAACTTGGTTTCCAGGCGCGCCAGATAATTCGCGGCCGCTGGAACGGCGCGTTCCGGTTTTAGCCGGTCGTCGCCCACGGTGACTGTATACGGGATCTTGCGTCGGACGGTCCGATAGGTCGGCTTGCCCGCTTTATTGCGCACCAGCTTCCGCTGGTTCACGGTCTTGAATCGTGTGACGCGAACCACTCGAAGTCCGGCGGCCCGCGCGGTGGCTTCGGAAAACTGCATGATGCCCTTCGGCCCCGCGGGGCTGACCGCCTGCGCATCGCCCCAACTCTCCAGATACGCCACGGCGGAGATAAGGGAGACGGGTAAGCCGCTGGATGCCGCCGCAGCGCGGAAAATACTCGCCAGCCTCGGTCCGGCGATTCTCTCTGCGCCGGCCACCGCCTGCGGCTCGCGCATGATCGCGAACGTTTGGGATTGGATCATGCGCGCGGTGCGCGCTTCCAGAACCGGCGGTGTTAATTCAGCGCGGTCCGCGCCGATGGCCGAAAGCCGGTGCTGGGGAGCGAAGTAATCGGCCGCTTCGAGAAAGCAGCCGGCCAAGACAAATACGGCGAATGCAAGAGGCCGCGAAGAAAATTGCATCCCGCTCTCATTCTAGCAAGCGCGGCGGCCTCTCAACAACAAGAACGCTCAAAAATGTTTCATTCCGGACGAAGCCTAGAATTCCCAGCCGGCGATATTCTTTTGCACCGTTTCGAACTCGCGCGCCCGAGGATCGATCAGTTCGAAGTGACCGGCGCCTTCGAGCGGGATCAGCTTGGCATTCTTGGACGCTCGGGCGAACGCGGCGCTCATTTCGAACGGCACGATATTGTCGGCGGCGCCATGAATCAGACGCTGGGGCACCGAGATCGGCAGCAGTTCCATCGGCGAAGTGGAGCCGTAACGTTGCGGGACACGCTCCGGCGATCCGCCCAGGAACTCGCCCACCACGCCGCCGCCAAGCTGCAATGCCCACGCGCGACGCAGGTCCGAGACGGCGGCCAGCGGAATTACGCCTCGAAGATCGACCACGCGTTGCGCCGCGAGCCACAACACCAACTGACCGCCCGCGGAATGCCCGGCGGCGAGCAGGCGCGTCAAGTCCAGGTTATATCGGGGCGTCAGTCGCGACACATGCTCTGCGCCATGCAGCACATCGTCGAGCGTGCCGGGCCAGCCGCCGCCGGGATTTCCGAGCCTGCGATATTCCAAACTCCAGGTCGCGACGCCGGCCTTCGCGAGCGCGGCGCACATATGCGAAATGTGATCCAGATTGAAGGCCGAACGCCAGTATCCACCGTGAATGACAATGACCGTGCGGTGCGGCCCCGGTCCCGCGGGCAGACGCAAATCGCCGAACTGCAGCGGGTCCCGGCCATAGGGAATCCGGGCGTCGGCCTTCGGCGGAGGGAGCCGCAAGATCTCCTGGCCCGCCGCGGACGCCGCAGCCGCCATACCCACGAACGATCGTCTAGTCACCGTCACTATTTTACGCGGATGCACATGTCCGAAAACCGCTAGTGTTTGAAACCGGCTTCCCTCATACTCGTAAGCATGGAAGCAGAGGCCTGTTATCGCGCGGTGCAGGCGCGGGATGCCCGCTTTGATGGATTGTTCTTCACCGCGGTGCGGTCCACTCGCATTTTTTGCCGGCCGGTTTGTCCTGCCCGGACGCCGCTACGTAAAAACGTGGAGTTCTTCTCGAATGCGGCAGCGGCGCAAGCGGCCGGATATCGGCCCTGTCTGCGATGCCGGCCGGAAGTTTCGCCGGATCTGCCGGTATGGGGCGGGACTTCGGCCACCGTGAACCGAGCTTTGCGGCTGATCGACGGCGGCGCGCTCGATCAAGGCTCGACACAGGAATTGTCGGAGCGCCTCGGCTTAACGGACCGCCATTTGCGGCGCTTGTTTCTCGAACACGTCGGCGTGCCGCCTGTGGTGGTTGCCCAGACGCGCCGTACTTTGTTCGCGAAGAAGCTCATCACGGAGACGAGCCTGCCGTTTGTGGAGATCGCCTTCGCCTCCGGATTCGCCAGCCTGCGACGTTTCAACGAAGCTCTACGATCCACCTACCGCCGCAACCCGAAAGAGTTGCGCCGCGTGTCGCCGCCGAATGGCCACGTCGAGCCGCGTGTCGAATTGAAACTGCATTACCGGCCGCCTTACGATTGGGAGGCGCTTCTCGCGTTCGTTCGGGCGCGCGCCATTCCCGGCCTGGAGACCGTGGACGAAAGCGCATACCAGCGCGGCCACATCGTAGTGCGGCACGCCTCGGCCGGGAATTGCCTGATCGTGCGCATCGACACGGAAGACGCCGCTCGGTTGCGCACGATCGCGGAACAAGTGCGATTCTTTTTCGATCTCCGCGCCAACGCCACGGAGATATCCGGGCACCTGGGCAAATCCAGGGCCTTGAAAGACATCGTGAAGCAGCATCCCGGACTGCGCCTGCCGGGCAGTTGGGACGCGTTCGAACTCGCGGTGCGCGCCATCCTGGGACAGCAAGTCTCGGTCAAGGGCGCTAGTACTCTGGCCGGACGAATAGTGGAGCGCTTCGGCCCGCCGCGGCCCGAGGTGCTGGCGGACGCCGATCTCGCCTCTATCGGTCTGCCGAAGGCTCGCGCGGAATCGATTCGCGCTTTCGCGCGCGCCGTGTGCGATGGCAGCGTTCGTTTCGATGGCGCCGTGGCCAGCCAGGAGATGATCGGACGGATGTGCGAACTCCCCGGCATCGGCCCGTGGACGGCGAACTACATCGCCATGCGCGCGCTGGGCGATCCGGACGCGTTTCCGGCCTCCGACCTTGGATTGCTAAAAGCCTCCGGACTCGCTTCACCGCGCCGCCTGGAAGAAATCGCCGAAGCCTGGAGGCCATGGCGATCCTACGCGGCGATGCATCTATGGGAATCTCTACGAAAGAAGGACTCGAAATCATGATCTTGCATTACGACGAATTTGTATCGCCGATCGGCGGAATTTTGTTCGCATCGGATGGCGAGGCGATCTGCGTGCTCGACTATGAGGGATACGAGAAACGCATGCGCTTACTGCTCGAACGGCGCTTCGGGACCGTCGAATTTCGCAGTGGCTCGGACCCGCAACAATTGAAGCGGACGTTGCGAGACTATTTCGACGGTGATCTGCGGGCGCTGGATCAAACCCCAGTTTGCATGCGAGGCACTCCCTTTCAGGAACAGGTCTGGAACGCGCTCAGAACCATCCCCGCGGGCCGTACCTGGACTTATGGCCGGCTTGCGGCCGAGTTACGCCGGCCTCAAGCGGCACGCGCGGTCGGCCACGCGAATTCGCAAAACCCAATCGCGATCATCGTGCCGTGCCATCGCGTAATCGGAGCGTCCTCGGCGTTGACCGGCTACGCGGGCGGCCTCGATCGCAAGCAATGGCTGCTGGGCCACGAGGGCGCGCTTTCCGGCAGCCATCGCCTGGCCGCAGCCGCGAACTAGGGTTCACACTCAATCACAGCCAGAAGGCGACGGCGGTGGCGAGTGCCACGCCTGATAGGAAGTTGGCGGCGAGTTTGTCGTAGCGGGTGGCGACGCGCCGGAAGTCCTTGAGGCGGCAGAAGGCGTTCTCGATGAGGTGGCGCGTACGGTAGCGCTGCTTGTCGTAGCAGATGGTGTGCTTGCGGTTGCGCCGGCCAGGGATGACGGGAAGGGCGCCGACATCGCGGATCGAGCGACGCAGGCGGTCGGCGTCGTAACCCTTATCGGCGAGCAGGTAACGCATGCGGCCGGCTCGTTCGAGGAGCGCTGGCGCGGCCTTCACGTCGCTGACGTTGCCGGCGGTCAGCATCAGTGCATACGGGCGGCCCAGGACGTCAGTGAGCGCGTGGACCTTGGTCGTCCAGCCGCCGCGCGAGCGGCCGATCGCCTCTGCCGAGCGCCCCCTTTTTGCGCCGAACGCCGCACGCTGTGCCTTGACGTAGGTGCTGTCGATCGCGGTGCTCTTCGTCGCCGCGCCGGCGTCGACCAGCGCATCGAGCAGCTTCAGCCAAAAGCCCCGGCGCGACCGCGGTTGAACCGGTTGTACACCGTCGTCGTCGAACCATAGTCTGTCGGGCAGTCGCACCAGCGGCAGCCCGCCTTCAGCACGTGCAAAATGCCCGAGATCACCCGTCGATCATCCACTCGCCTCGCACCCGGCTGGTTCTTCGGCAAGTGCGGCTCGATCGCTGCCCATGCCTCGTCCGACAACCAGAACAGCGCCATGCCCGCCTCGCGTGTTCCACGCCCGCAATGAATCAGGAGAGCCGCTTTTCCTCGACCCACTAATTGAACTTGAGCTTTCGTTTCGAACGTGCCTCTGCCACCGGCACCTACGGCTCGATCACCGTCAGCTTGAACGGCCCGGCGTTGGTCGCCGCGTGCGCGACGGCATCGTTGGCTCCGGCCAGCGGAAACGTCGTCATTGCCCAGTGGCCGAGATCCAGCAGCCCGCCGCGAACCAGGCCCACCAGGCCCGATATAGCGGCGGTGTCATACATCCACTGACCGCGGACCGTGATCAGGTTGCGCATGATCCACGGGTAGGGCAGCGCCAAGTCCTCCCCGCCCAGCATGCCCACACCACCCATCAGCACGGCCCGCCCGCCCTGCCGCAGGGTCATGATCGCCGCCCGTGCCACGGCAGCGCCCACAGAGGGCGGCAGGAAGTCTTGCACCGCGTCGATCGGGCTCGGCGCCGCGGCGCGCATCGCCGTTATGTCGGCGTCGGCGTCGCCCGTCAGCCGCACCGGCGCCAGGCGCTCCCCGAAGCGCTGCCGCAGCTCGTTCAGCACTGCGGCGTTGCGGCCCGGTGCCACCACGCAGCGTGCGCCCATCGCCATCGCCAACGCCACGGTAGCCGAGCCGAAGTTGCCGGTGGCCCCACTCACCAGCAGCGTTTCGCCCGGCCGGAAGTCCATCGCCAGCAGGCCGCCATAGGCGATCAGCAACGTGCCGACCGCGCACCACCGTCCAGCCTCCACCGGGTCGATCGTGCCGATGGGTGCGGCATTCTCCGTTGGCACGCGGACCTGCTCGGCAAACGTGCCGTCGCGGAAGTAGCGCTGGAGCTTCTGCCCGCCCTCGCCTCGGGCACTCGCGCCCTGCAGGGTGATGTCGGGCGTTGGGGCGCCGTCGCGCGATCGCACCGTGGGATCACAAAACACCCAATCGCCGGGCTGGAGCCGAGTGGCGTCTGGACCGACCGCGCGCACCCGGCCGATAGCGCCGGCGCCCGGCACCACCGGCGTGGGCAGCAGGTATCGCCGAGCGCCGCTTAACACCTCGCCCGTGTAGGACAGCACCGGTGCGGCGGCGACGTCCACCAGCACCTCACCGGTACCGATCAACGGATCGGTTACCTGCTCGACGCTCAGTGGCATCCCGAATTTGTGTAGGACAGCGGCCTTCATATGCGAACTCCATGGACATGATACCCGAAGATAGCGCTTTTTCGGATACTCAAGAAGAACCGGTATGATACTGGTATTATCGAATACCACTCTCGGGAGCTTGGCATGGTAGGCAATCCCTTGTTCGGAGACTTTCTGCGTTCTCGTCGCACGCGCCTGAGTCCGGAGAACGTGGGCGACGCGAACCGGCAGCGGCGTCGCACGCCCGGCCTCAAGCGCGAGGAAGTGGCGCAGCGTGCCGGCATCAGCGTCGAGTGGTATGTCAGGTTGGAGCAGGGCCGTGCCGTCTCCCCCTCGGCCGAGACGGTCGAGGCACTCGGCCGCGCCCTGCGGCTTGATCGAGTAGAGTTGGCCCACCTGCGCTCGCTTGCCGCAATGGGTGGGCGACAGCCATTCCGGCGCGAGGACCCGCCGGATCCGCTGCGCCGCATCATCGCCAGCCTGCCGGAGCCTGCGTACCTCACCGGGCAACGCTGGGACGTCCTGGCCTGGAACAACGCCGCCGCGGCGCTCTTCGGAGACTTCGGTCGGCTCGCACCCGAGGACCGCAACATCCTGCACTGGATGTTCACTGATCCCGCCGCCAGACATGTATTCGGCCAGACCTGGGCGGAGGAGGCGCGGCGCATGGTGTCACTGTTCCGTGCGGGGCACGATCTCTGGCCCGGCGACATGGCCTTCGCCGCACTCGTGGACGGGATCCGCGCGAGCTGTCTGGAGTTCGATGCGTGGTGGTCTGAGCACGGGGTTGGTGCGCCGGTATCAGGCACCAAGCACCTGCGTCATCCGACGCTTGGCGTCCTGCGCTACGAATACGCGAGTTTCCAGGCCAACGACGACCCAGCGCTCAAGTTGGCCCTCTACACGCGGCGCTGAAGAAGCTTGGTCGGCCAGGCCGCCAGTCGCCTTAGTCGCTTTTTACCGTGCCCGGCGGTCCAGCTGATTGGGTTTCGACCCTAAGATTTCATCAAAGGTAACCCTTCGTCGATCCAGCCCGTGATCCCGCCGATCATCTCTTTCACGGGACGGCCGAGACGCGCCAGACGAATAGCCGCTTTATTGGCTCCATTGCAATGCGGCCCCGCGCAGTAAACTACAAACAGATTCGAATTTGGATATTCTTGCAGGCGCTCTTCGGTGATTGTCCGCAAGGGAATGTTGATCGCCTGCGCAACGTGTCCATTGGCATAGGCCTGCCGTCCGCGAACATCGATCAGCGCAAAACCGGCAGAACCGGACTGAAGCGCGGCGTGAACATCGGAGCAATCGGTTTCGAACTCCAGCTTCCGTGAAAAATGAGCCAGGGCAACCTCCGGCGAAGCCGCAGGCACCTCCGTCACAGGGTCAGTTAGCGTCATAGGAACTCCTCGACACTAGAATCGCGAAAACCGCCGAGTTTGACGAGTGGCAAAGATGACGACTATCGTAAAAATAGTGCCAAATCGTCGAACAACCAAGCAACGGACGGTCGCGGCCTTAGCCTACGACGGTTTGTGTACTTTCGAGTTCGGCATCGTCGTTGAACTATTCGGACTTCCGAGGCCCACCATCAAGGATTGGTACGACTTCATGGTTTGCGGCATCGAGTCCGGACCGCTGCGGGCG
>JBEKHQ010000042.1:0-9869 GCA_050012195.1 Bryobacteraceae bacterium
GAAGCGCTGGACAGCCGCTCCTCCAAGTATTCGCGTTGAATGGCGAGGACGCATCCCAGAATTCCCGCCGCAATGAGCGCCGCCCGCAACATCTCAGCCGAGTGCAACGTGGGCACCAGATAGAGCAGCCCGATGGCCACCACCGCCACCACCAGCGCTTTCCACCATTTGTGAAGCATAACCGCGACCAGAAGTACGTACGCGTAAAAGACCGAACTGATCCAGTAGGCGTAAGCCGTGCCGGAGGTGGCCGACAGAAAAAAGAACATGAAGTCGATGATCAGCGCCAGCGTCGGATAGCCGGATTCCTCCAGGCTGCGCCAAAAAAGCGCCACGCAGGCGTAGATAACATAGACCGCGAATAGAATAACGCGGTCGGTCCAGACAAAGCTCGAAGAGATCAGCGCCACCGCGAGGCAGCTCATTCCCAGCAGGATTCGGATCAGGCTCAACAGCCGCCGCCAGGAATTGGGAAGCATTACTTTACAGAATAAATGGAATCGACGCGCGGCAACACGTCAAGGCTCGAGATATAGCCGAACCCGGTTGCTGGCCTGGCCCTCGGCTTCGATCATCAACTCTCCGGGGCCCGCGTTGGTGATGCGGGGCAGCTGGATCTCGACCAGGTAGAAGCCGACATATCCGGGAGCGAGAGTGGCTGAGGTGACCTCCACCGGGGAGCCGTCCAGATAGGCGCGGACGGTAGCAGCCACGCGCGGCGGCTCTTTCAACGGCGCCGCCAGACCAGTGGGCCAGTCCGGCTTCACACGGCCGAGGCCTGTAGCCAGCACTTGGATACGCGAGTTGGCCTGCGCGGGCTTGGCGGAGTCCAACAAAATTCCGTCCGCGTCCATGATCAGCGGCGTGCCTTCGGGATCGACGAAGATAGCGGGTGACGCGTCTTGCAACGGCAGTCCCACGGTGAACCGGCCGGCGGCCGCTTGAAGCGACAGTGAAACGGTTTCGCCTTGGGCCTCGAACGGCACTTGAATTTGGGAAGCCCGGTCGCTGGCGTCCAGCACGGGGACGGCTATATTGTCGCTTTGCGCGGATTGAATCCGAGCGCCCAGGATGCTCAGCAGCGTTCCCGGCGCCGCGGCGCGCGAGCTGTAGTCGGCCGCGTTCACTACCCGGGCGTCGCGCAATCGATGCGGCGCCAGCGCCACGTAAACGCCGTAGCCTTCCAGCGCGACGTAAAGCTGGTTGGCGCCCGCGTCCAATCGCACGTCAACGGCTGAAACCGCCGGAAGATTTCCGCCGATCGCCGACCAATTGGTCGGGCGGCCCGCCGATCCCAGATCCGTGGTCGTAAAGAACACGCCCGCGTCGGTGGCCACGTAAACCGCTCCGCTCCGGTCCGCCGTGACTCCGTGCGCACTAGCGGTTTCGGGCAGATTGGCCGTGATGTCGTCCCAGAAGATGCCGCCATTCATGGTTCTCAACACATATACCGGTCGGGCTTGAATTGGGCTGCTGGATGTTTTCCCACTGAGCGCCGCTACCGCCACTCGCGAATCGTTTGGATCCACCCAGATCGATTCCACGCTCCCTAAATCCCCAAGTTTGAACGTCGTTCCCCAGGACGCGCCGCCATCGTATGACGCTTCCAGCCACCCTTCCGAATCGCCGGCATAGATGTACCCCCTGGCTGTCGCGATCGCCGTGATGGAGCGTTGCAGGGTCGTCGAAAGCGCGGCTTTCAGATCGTTATCGCGCTGAGCGCCGGAACTATTGAGCGGCTTCCACGCTGTTTTTTCGCCCGGCGCCCACTCGATCTCGCCCGTGGTTCCCGTCAGGTTCAGCCGTACTCCCTGGCTCCCGCTGGGAACGCTTTCCAAATGACTCGCGGGCAGATTCGGGAGGAACGCGTTTAATCCGCACCAAGACACCCCGGCATCCATCGACCTCCAGACGCCGTTTTCGGACGAAACCACCACTTCATCGGGATCTCGCGGCGAGGCCGCCACATCCGAAAGCCCGCCACCCAGAATGGGGGTGCCTTTGTACGCGGTTAGATTGGACCAAGTGGCGCCGGCGTCGTCGGAGCGGTGTACATTTGAGCCTATTGCGTAGATGCGACTGGAGATCGCCGCCTGGCTGGACCATTTTAAGTCGGTGCTCGTGGCTGACGCCGCGGCCTGAACCGGGGGAGCAGCTTTGGAATCCACCACGCGCTGCCACTGCTCAAAATCCGTGGTCTGATAGGTGCGGCCGGAGCGAGTTCGCGCGTATAGCGTCGATCCGTCCGCGGAGTACCAGACTCGATCCACGGGTCCGGTCGCCGCCGACGGCAGACCCAGATCCATGGCCGAATTGCCGATGTGCCGCCAATCTAGCTCGCCGCTCTGAGCTCGTACTACACCACCCAGGGCGAGAACCGCCATGAGAACGCCGATGGCGCCTAAAATCCGGATTGTGGCCTTCCGACACATGAACGAGTCTATTGTATCCTGTCTATCAACTCGAAAAGACTGAATCTAAGCCGTTTCTGTCTAAAAACCACGCGCGGGCATGTTCTTGCTGAGCACTTTTGATGGTAGACTGTGTTGTTAGTCTTGGTGAATAGTGGCACGGGAAGTACTGTAGAGTGGCATCGGCTCCACCGATGTATTTCTTTATGAACTTTAGGGGCTTAGTTGGGCTAGCCTGTGGGCTATTCATAGCTGCTACGGGAATAGTGTGTTCGGCCCAGCAATTCTCCGTCGGAACCGACGCGGCTGCCCAGGTTATTTCAATGACCGGGCAGGTTTCGGTACTAAGAACGGCCGGATCGGAACCTTGGGCCTTGAACGCGGGGGACAAGATCCAGGTACAACAGGTCATTGTCACCGGTCCAGACGGTTACGCCAAGTTTCAGGTTTCCGACGGAAGCGTCTTTGACGTCTACCCCAACTCCAATGTCGTTTTTCGCAAGAATCCGGGCAATCTGCGCGAGCTTTTGGACCTGGTGGTCGGTCGGGTAAAGATCCACATCCAGAAGTGGGGCGGGCAACCGAATCCCAATCGGATCATGACCCCCACGGCGGTGATCTCGGTGCGCGGAACCACCTTCGACGTCAGCGTCGACGATGACGACGAAAATACGCTGGTGGCAGTGGAAGAAGGCTCGGTGGACGTCCAACATCGGTTGAGGCCCGGCAAGGAGAGAACCGTCAACGCCGGCGAAACGATCCGCATTTATAAAAACGAACCGTTGTCCCAAAGCGTCATCGACAAGGGTGAGCTGATTCAAAAGATCCTGCACGCGCTTTCGAACGCCGTTTACACCGCCATTACCAACCCCGGAACACGAGGCCTCGACACGACGATTCCGAAGTTGCCCGGCGACACTGCTCCTCCGCCTCCGCCATCCACTCCTCCTCCGCCGCCCCCGCACTAGAACGGTCGCGGAATCGGCGGTCGACTGTGCCACACTAGTCGGTTAGGGAAGGTCATCGATGAAGTTTCCGCTCTGGTTTGGTCTGGTTCTTTTCTCTCTCCCCGCGATGCCTCAGAGCGCGGCGCCGGCCGGTGTTTCCTCGGAATGGGATGTTCGCAAGCTGCTCGATAATCTGGATCTTCAGGCTGAGCACCTTAAGCCGATTATCGATCAGGTACAGCCCGAAACCTGGAAGGGCGCGCCGGACGCCTACGTGGCCCAGTGGAAGAGCGCGCAGTCTGAACTCGGTTATTTCCTGTCCTCGATCAGTTCGCTTTCGAAAGATTCCGAGCGGCTCCCGCTCGCCCTCGATACGTACTTTCGCATGCAGGCCATGGAATCGACGCTCGGCTCCTTGGTGGAGGGCGTCCGGAAATACCAAAACCCCGCGCTCGCGGAACTGGCGCAGACGTTCGTCGCCGAAAACAGCACCAATCGCGACCGGCTCCGGCAATACATCTCCGACCTGGCGGCGCAAAAGGAACAGGAATTCAAGGTGGTCGACCGGGAGGCGCAACGTTGCCGCGGCATGCTGCTCAACCAATCCCCGACCAAGGAAAGGAAGCCATCCCATCCATGACCGTTGAACCTGCCATCTTCACGTGCAGCATCTGCGGCGAGCCTTCCAGCGACATTTGCGTGTATTGCACCATGGACGCATGCCGCAATCACCGTTGCGATCGATGCAAGCGATGCAGCGATTGTTGCGAGTGCGAGGTTCCGCTGTCGGCCGAGGAAGCGCATCCCGAACCGCCCCACACCGTGGCTGTCGAGCCGGAGCAGGTAATCGCCGCCGCGCCGCTGCCTATCGAAAGCGAGCCGCTGGACGAAGCCCCGATTTCGTACCCGGATGAGAACCCCTAGGTCACTCCGCCTTCTGAAGTTCGGAGGCTGGTTGCTCGCGTCCCTCATGCCTCTCCAATCCGCTTCCCGCATTCTCGTTCACGGCCATCGTGGCGCGCGCGCCATCTATCCGGAGAACACCATCCCGGCCTTCAGCTACGCGATTGACGTCGGCGCGGACGTGCTGGAAATGGATGTTGCGGTCACCAAGGACAACGTATTGGTGATCTCGCACGATCCGCACATCAATCCTCAAATCTGCACGGGTCCACACCCGGGCATCGCGATTCGCGAGCTGACGTTGGCGGAACTGCGCGAGTACGATTGCGGCGCCTTGCGGAATCCGCACTTTCCCAAGCAGGTACCCATACCCGGTACGCGCATCCCGACGCTGGATGAGGTGCTCAGCCTGTCCACTCGCGGCAACATCCAATTCAACATCGAAACCAAGAGCTTTCCCGGGCATCCCGAGTTGACGCCGCCACCGGATGTGTTTGCACGCATGCTGCTGGAGGTGATCCGCAAGCACGTGGTGGAATCGCGATCCATCGTGCAATCCTTCGATTTCAGGACGCTGCACGCGATGAAGCGCTTGGCGCCCGATATCCGGCTGGCTGCCTTGTGGGAGGGTGAGGCGCGCCCCTTCGTTTCCATAGCTCAGGAAGCCGAAGCCGGCATCGTCTCACCAGACTTCCATTTGGTCTCGCCCGAGCAGGTGAAAGCGTCTCACCAAGCCAAGCTGGAAGTAGTTCCGTGGACCGCCGACACACCCAAGGACTGGCAGCGATTGATCGACGCCGGGGTGGACGCAATCATCACGGACGACCCCGCCGCGTTGATCGCGTATTTGAAGGAAAAAGCCTTGCGCTAGACGCTTAGGAGCTCTTACACTCCCGCCTGTTTTTCAGCCATCGGACCAATCACCGGCAACATTACTTTCTCATTGTTGTAGGTCTTGAACATCAGGTAGAGCCAAACAATCAATCCGCCGATCAACAGCAGTAAATTGAGGGTTACGGATAGCACGGCGCCCAGAACCGGGATTACGTGCAGCGCGATGGCGACGATGGTCAGACCGATCCAGGCAGCGATCCAAACGATGTTGAAGAAAATGGATTGAAACGCATTAAACTTCACGCTACGGCTCTGGTTGTAGGGCGCCAGAACCAGGAACAGGATTCCGGTGATCAAACCGAACAGATAGCACAGGGCGCCCGCTACGTTATCGGTCATGCCGGCAGCCGCAATTTGAGGCGGCGGAACAGGTCCCGGCGATGGCGCGGGTCCTCCACCTGCCGGCGCGGCCCCGACTGCAGCCCCGCAAGTTTGGCAGAACCGGCCGTCCACCGACGATCCACAATTCGGGCAAAATGCCATGCACGCTCCTCCGTTGACCCACTCTATCCGAAGTGCCGTTGGATTGGCAAGTAGTTTACAAGCTTAGTGTATGGTCCCGGCGACGCCCTATCCGCCGCCGGCCGATACGGGTTTATCTTAATAGAAGCATGCCTCCGCTGCTTGAAACCGAGGAACGGAAGCTAGCCGACTCTAATGGCGGCGGTCCGCGCCACCCACGTCCAGACCGCGGCGGAGGCGGCGACGGCAACCCCGATTATGGAACAGAACTTAGCGATGAGGAGGTCTGAAACCCGGGATCGCGAGCTGCATTAAACTTCAGTTGCTGGCGGTTAAGAACTACACCCTCTTTAATGACGATTTCAACGTTATGCGTGTCCCGGATGTTCTGATCGGGTCGGCCGTCGATTACCAGAACGTTAGCCAGTTTCCCCGGCTCCAGAGTCCCCCAGTCGTCGGCGGCGTTCATTAGTCGAGCGGCGTTGCGCGTCGCGGACTGGATTGCCTGAAGGGGCGTCAAACCAGCCTCGACCAACAATTCCAGGTCGCGATGTACTCCTTCCCCCTGAAAATCACCAGGATAAGGGGCGTCCGTACCCGCAACCACCAGCACGCCCTTACTCCAAAACTTCGGCGCATTTGTCTCAGCCGCTTGAACCTGCTGCATCCAGAGTTTTCTTCTCGCAGCGGCTTCCGCCGTGCCAGGGCGCCCCGCGAACTGGCGCAGCTGGTCGAGAAACCAGGGCGGAGTGGTATCGGCAATCAAAGGCTCACTAAGGAAGTCCAAATTCCGCAATCGACTCTCTGCCAAAGCCTCGAACGAGGCAAGGGTTGTAATGAACGCAATCTGTTTGTCCCTGGCAAGATCAAGCGCGTCTTCGGCCATTATGGAGCCGGGCAGGTGCGCAAATGCCGCTATGCCGGAATTCATTAAATCGATGGAACCGTTACGCCGGCCCTGATCGACAAAGACGCGGAGCCCCGCTTTCGTTCCCTCTGCGGCCAGCCGGGTCACCTCTGGAACGGAAAGGCCGCCATAGGCCTTCAACGCATCCACTCCGATCCTTTTTTGGCGCTGAACCAGCGCCGGTATCTGCGCGATTGAAGATACAGTTAATGCTATCTCGGGCCAGATTGGATCGGGCCCATCAATTAGAGCTCCGGCACAATAGATCCGGGGCCCTAAGATCCGGCCGCTCGCCACCTCCTGGCGTATTTGCAGAATGTACGGCTGTATGTTGCCGGTGTCCAGAACCGTGGTGACTCCGGCATATAGCAGTGCATTCAGATATCTCTGGTAGCCAAGCATGTCCGTGTTCTCGCCATTCCAGCCGCCAGTCAAATGCACGTGCATATCGGCTAGCCCGGGCATTACTGTCTTGCCTGCCGCATCGAGGATGCGCGCGTCCACCGGCACGCGAACTGCCGATGCCGCGCCGACAGCTTCAATGCGCTTCCCGCGCAGAAGCACTATGCCGTCGGTCGTTGAGGGCGCACCGCTACCATCAATGATTCTTGCGTGAACGATGGCGATTGGAGTCGTTTGTGCACCCGACAACGACGCCAGCGAAAGCACGAGCACAATTCCAACCAACATAGACCGGAGTGGCATGAAATTCTCCTTCTTAAAGCTTTAGGGGATGGTCCCGGCGACGCCCTAACCGCTGCCGGCCGATACGGGTTTATCTTAATAGAAGCATGCCTCCGGTGCATGAAACCGAGGAACGGAAGCTCGCCGACTCGAATGGCGGCGGTCCGCGCCACCCACGTCCAGACCGCGGCGGAGGCGGCGACGGCGACGATGGCAATCCCGATCCGAATTATATTCCGGGAGCGGGATTGCTGGCGATGCGCCTGGTCTTGGTTTCGGTTTCGATGCTGTTCATCACCGTGGGCTTGGCCTACTACGCGCGCTCGCGCTCACCCGTCGGCTGGCAGCACATCCGCGTTCCTCGCCTGCTGTGGCTTAGTACCGCGCTCATCCTGGCCAGCGGTTGGACGCTGGAGACGGCGCGCAGCGTGTTGGAGGGCCGCAACAGCCGGCGCTACCGGCGCTGGATCGGAATCACCTTGGGCATCGGCTCAGCCTTCCTGGCGTCGCAGCTCATGGCCCTGCGGGAACTCTTACGGCAGGGAATCTACTTGCGGCACAATCCTCACAGCTCGCTGTTTTACGTGCTGACGAGCGCTCACGGACTGCACTTGTTGGGAGGGATGGCGGCGCTCTGCTACCTGCTGGTTTCGGCCGCTTGGATCCCAGCGGCTACGCGGCCGCATTTGGAGCGTCTGCGGAGCCGCACCGGTGTAGCGGCTCTGTACTGGCATTTTCTGACGGTGTTGTGGCTGGGCTTGTTCTTGGTGCTGCTAGTCTGGCCGTAAAACTTGCAACGCCTAAGTCCGCAGGCGCGTGAAAAAATACATGCCCGCCATCGCGAACAAGATATCCGGCGACCAGGCGGCCAGCGTCGCCGGCAGCAGATTCACGTCGCCGAGCTGCTCGCACACTTTGTCGACGGACCAATAGGCGATTGCAATCGCGAAGCTCACTCCCACGCCGGCCATCGCGCCGCGGTTACCGGCGATAAAGGCGAACGGGATGGAGATTAACGCCATCACGAGCGCGAAGAGCGGCAGCGCGAATTTCCGGTAGAACTGCACCTGCAGCATGATGGTGTCGATTCCGCTGCGCTGGAGGTCGCGGATATACGCGGCGAGCTGCTGAAAATTCATTTGCTGGTGCTGCAGCACTTCGTGCAAAAAGTAATCCGGACGTTCGTCTATTTCCTTGAACGTGGCCGTTTGACCGCTGAAGTTGGTGAACTTTTTCTCCTGGAATCCGGCGAACTCACGGCTCCAGCCGTTTTCGAAAACCCAGGTGCCGAGCGCGGGCTCCCAGCGCGCTTTCTCGGCGGAGATATGCTTCCGAACACGGAAGGTCTCCGGATCCAGCTCGTACACCTGCGCGCCCGTCATGACCTTTTGCTGCGGATCGAGATAGGTGTAATAGAAAACCCTCGGATCGTCGTTCGATCCCGGATCGAATACCCACTGCTTTTCCGGATGCAAGTAAGTCTGGACGGGCTTGCCCTTGATCTCCTTGCGTATGGCGTCCTGTATCCGATTTGCCCCAGGCACGTAGTAGTGATCGAAGGCAAATAATCCGCCGCTCAGCAACAGCGCCGCCACCAAGACTGGAACCGAGAGCCGATACAGGCTGATCCCGCTGGCCTTGAAAGCGGTAATCTCGTTGTGCTTAGTGAGAATTCCGAAAGTGATAAGGACCGCCACCAACACGCTGATGCGCGCCGAGTCGTAGATTAGTTGCGGCGTCAAGAAGAACAAGTAGGTGAGGACCCGGATCATGCGTATGTGGTTTTTCACGATGTCGCTGAGCAACTCGAAGAAGGTGTAGACGTGCGTCATCAGCACAAAACTCACCAGGAAGACCACGAAGTAGAACAGGAAACTGTAGAGCACGTAGCCGTCGATGATCTGTGGGAACAGGAACAGCCGCCAGGCGCGGCGTTGCGGACGCATGGTCCACCCGCCGGCGGGAACGCGGCGGAGCAGCCGCGGCAGCGACGTGATCCATCCGGTAATCAGGCCGATCCAATCCCGCTCGCCAGGCCGTTCCAAGCGGGTGATCAGGACGATGCCCACCAGCGCGAATACGGCGTTCGGGATCCACATCGCCAGGCCCACCGGCAGTATTTGCTGCTTGGCGACGCCGTTGGAGGCGATCAGTCCCATCCAGTAAACGAAAGCCAGCGCAACCGTGAAAACAAACGCCGTGGATTTGCCGCCCTTTCGCGAGGAAATGCCCAGCGGAATTCCGATCAGCGCGAGCAGGATGCAGGCGGGAGGCAATGCCAGGCGCTGATGCAACTCGATGCGCGCTTGGATCACATCGTCGGCCGCGAGCTTCTTGTCGTGATAGGCCAGCCGATAGAGCGGGATCGTGTCAAGCTCGGTGTAGCCTTTGGCGTGCAGATCGCTTGGCTTAGTAGCCTCCAGGATCTGTCCTTGGCTGGGCGACGAATAGGTGTAATACTCGGTGGCTTCTTTTCCGACCTCGTAGGTCGCTCCGTTGGTGAGGGAAAGCTGGATGTGATTGTGAGCGACGTCGGGCACGGCGAGCGCGGCCGAGGCGACGGTGACTCGCGGCGCGTCTCCGCGATCGTGGTCCTCTTTCTTTTGATCCTCCACCGGCGTTGTGTCGGCGATGAACACGTTACGCCAGCGAAGAATCGCT
>JBEKHQ010000043.1:0-9853 GCA_050012195.1 Bryobacteraceae bacterium
TGAAAGGGGAACCGGAGCGGGCGCCGGAGAAAACACCCGCGAGTCAAAATTCACAATCCAAAACGCCGGCCGCGGCGCCCAAGAAATAGGCGGGCCGTTCAGGATTTCGGCGGCTGCTGGATTCTGGATTCGCCCGTCAGTTGCCCCAGGATCTGTTGCGCCGCCTTCTGCCCCGCGCTTTTCTTCGAAAGTCCCTCGGCCCGGCTGAACCGGTCGCTGCCCAACCGAACCTCCACCAAAAACGTCTTGGCGTGCTCGGGCCCGCGTTCCTCGAGAATCGAGTAGCTGGGCTGCGGCAACTTCATCACCTGCGCGAGTTCCTGGAGCGCGCTCTTGTAATCGGTCACCGGCATGGCTTCGTCCAGAGGTTGCGTGTCGCCGATGACGCAATGCGTCACGAACCAACGCGCGGGTTCGACGCCTCCATCCAAGTACACCGCCGCGATCAAGGCCTCGAGTGCGTTGGCGAGCAGAGCTTTTTTCTCCCGCCCGCCGCTCATTTCCTCGCCGCGCCCGAGCAGCAAGTAATCGCCCAGCTTCAGGCTCACCGCCACTTCGTGGAGATGAGATGCGCTCACCAGGTGGGCCTTAAGCTTCGATAGCCGGCCTTCGGGATAGTCGGGGTGGCGCTCGACCAAAGCGTCGCTCACCAGAAAACCGAGCACGGCGTCGCCGAGGAATTCCAGTTGCTCATTGTCGGCCGCAGGGCCTTCAGAGGGCTTCTCGGAAATGCTGGACTTGTGGGTGAGGGCGCGTTCCAGCAGTTCGTGATTCCGGAAGGGGTGACCCAGAACTGCCTCCAGCGCTCCACGCTCCACGCTCATGAGTGATGCCGGGCTGCGGCTATTGCGCCGGAGCGGCGGGCGCGGCGGCCTTCAACTTAGCGACTTCCGCTTTCTTGGCTTGCGCGATGTTCTTGACCTGCGGCGTTACATTGGGAAAATTCACGGCCTTATCGAAGGCATCGGTGGCCTCGTCCCATTTACGCGCGTCTTCGTAGGTCTGTCCTAGCCGGACCCAGGTCGCCGCATCCGGCGTGCCGGCGATGGCGATGGCTTGTTTGAAATCGGCGATGGCGTCGTCGTACTTCTTGCTCACGGTAGCGGCCATGCCCAGCGCTTCATACCCCTGAGCCTGGAAATCCTTGCGCATCGTCTCCAGTTGCTGATCGGTCATGGTGGCTTGGGGTTTGGGCGTGGTCTTGGCTGCCTCGATGCCGTCCTTAGCCCATTTGTCCACTTTGGCGAGCTTTTCGTCTTTATCCAGATCGAACTCGCGGGTGTGCCGTGCGGTTTCCGACGCCAGCGTCACCAGAGCATCGGCGTTTTTCGGATCCGCTTCGAGCAACCTCTGGGCGTACGTTACGGTCTGCGCAAAGTCGCCCTTGCGCACCTCAAGGTCCAGCGCCATTTGCAGTAGGACCACCTTGAACTCGGTGTCGGCGAAGTTGGTCAAGACGTTGTCGATGGCCGCAACGCGACCATCGATAGTAGTGGCGGCATTGATGGCGTTGATCGCCTCGATCTCTTTTTTGGATTTCGCCTTCTGCCCGAATAGGGACGCGGCCAATGCCAAAACTCCGCAGGCCGCTATTGCAATCTTCATTTCATGTTTCATCCCTTGCTCCTATGTTTAAAAATCATTGCCAAAACTCCGCGCCGCGCTACTTGTCACGATGAAAGGGCTGAGCCAGGCCCTTTTCGGCGGCGCTCTTCACGGAGGCCGGCGCTCCCTCGATAGCAAGCGCCGCGCGGTAATTCTCTTCCGCTTGCTCGCGTTCGCCGGCCGCGTCCGCCAGCCGGCCGAGGTACAAATACGCCCAGGATTTCGTCTCGGCGTCCGGGGACAGCTCCAACGTTTTCTGGAACAATTTCTCGGCCAGCTCCGGGTCGCTTCTGAGCGCCGCGATCCGCGCTAATCCATAATACGCCTTCGCGTGCACCGCGTTCTGCCCGGGTTCCTCAAGCACCCGAAGGTAGCTCTGGCGCGCCGGTTCCAGGTCGCGCCGCGTGTATAATTCGTCCGCTTCGCCCAGCGTCTTCTCGGCCGGCGACAGCACCGGCGGCGGGGCCGCAATTGCTGGAACTTTCTTCACCGCGGCCCGCTCCGCGAAACGAACTTTCTCCAACCGCTTGTCCTCGCGGTCCATGTCCACTTGGCCGATCAAATCCAAATAGTATTGGCGCAGCGACTGCTCTTGCTTCTCATAGACCGCCAAACCATCCGCCAATGCCGGCGTCAGAACGAAGCCTTCCCGCAGTGCTTGATCCACCAGCGCCTGACGTTCGCGCGCAGGCGCCAATCGGCTTTCCACAGCCTTGATCACGCATTCGGTGGCGAGCAGCACAAAATCGTCTTTGTAGGAATTGTCCAACGCCGGCGCGGGCTGAGCGAACTCGGCCAGGGCTTTCAAGCGGCCCAATTGCTCGAAATACCGCAGCGCCAGCGGATCCAACAGATAGTGCAGATAAGCGTGACGGATTTCCTGGATCTGCGGTTCGGCGGACGGAGTCACCACCACGAAATAATCGTCCTTGTAGCTGCGCGTTTGGATCTGGTTCGGGGCGCCCATCAGGTCCACGTAGATCTGGAATTGGCGGCCGCGATAGCCGCTGGTGGCATTGCGCAGATATCCGTTCGTCTCGAACAGCGCTTTGGTCACTCCGCCGTGATAAGCCGCGATGGTCTGATCGTAAGCCGGCCGGACCTGCTTCCAAAGGTCCTCGATATCGGCCTGCCGGTAAAAACTCGCGATCAGTGGAATCAGCCCGTCGAGCTTTCTGACATCCATCGGAAGCTCTTCCGCCTTCACCGTCGATTGGAAATCCGGAGGCCCCGCAACAGTAAGAGCGAACGAAATGTACTGGCCGAATTCAGCGCCCCCGTCGGCCTGCCGGTGGGCCGCGACAAACTTCTTCAGCGCTTCGACGGAATTCAGGTTTTTAGCGGCGATCGTTTGCCGGACCTGGCGCCGCACCGGGGAATTCGCGCCCGAGTCCAGATCTCCGTCGTAACCAGCGCAGTTGATGGCCGCCAGCACGGTGAACAGCGTCTCGCTGGCATCCAGTTGTCCTGGAGGCGGCTGCGGCTGGGCATGCACCAGAGCGCCGGAGAGGAGAGCCGTAAATACGAGCGGGCGAATCAAACTCGCTTCCATTGTAAACGCTTCATGAGGTCATTTCCCAATGCAGAAGGTCGAAAAAATCCGGTTGAGAATGTCATCGGCCGTGGTGGCGCCCGTGATGGCATCGATGGGCCGAAGGGCGGCATAGAGGTCCAGCAGCAGCATCTCATGCGGAAGGCCGAATTCGGCGGCGGTGCGCGCCTGGCATAGCGCTTCGATGCTTTCGCGCAGCAACCGTTCGTGCCTGAGACTGGTGATGAATCCCGAGTCCTGTTCGCGCGCGGCCGCGGGCGCTATCGTTTCCCGTAGCCGCGCGATGCCCTCTCCGGTGAACGCCGAAACCTCGATCAGTTCCTCGACCGGCGCGGCCCTGCGCGGAAGATCCCGCTTGTTGCCCACCAAAATAAACCGGCCCTGTTGCCTGGCCCGTTCGATCAGCGCCAGATCGTCCACTCCCACCGGCTCGGAAAGGTCCAGCACCACTACCGTGGCATCGGCGTCCGCCATGGCGCGATAGCTGCGCTGGATGCCGAGCGTTTCCACCACATCGTCGGACGAACGGATGCCCGCGGTGTCGACGAACTTGACCGGAATTCCGTCGATGGCGGCGACTTCAGAAACCAGATCGCGCGTGGTGCCGGGGATTTCAGTGACGATGGCGCGGTCCTGGTCGAGCAGGCGGTTAAACAGGCTGCTTTTCCCGACGTTCGGCCGTCCGACGATAGCCAGGCTGATTCCCGAGTGAACCAGCTTGCCGTAATCGAAGGTGGACACCAGCGCCATGAGAGCCTGCTCGACGGGCTCCAGCCGCCGCAGGATTTCGTCTTTGGACGCGACGCTCACGTCGTCTTCGGCAAAATCGATCCCGGCTTCGAGGAGCGCGATAAGCTCCAGCAGTTGTTCCTTAATAGGCCGGATTCGCAGCGAGACCGAGCCTTCCACTTGCCGAGCCGCGACGCGGGCCTGGTACAGCGTGGTGGCCTCGATCAGATCGCGCACGGCCTCCGCCTGGGCCAAGTCGATTCGTCCGTTGAGAAACGCGCGTAAAGTGAATTCGCCGGGTTCGGCCAGCCGCGCTCCAGCGGCTGAGGCGCGGTCCACGCAAAATCGCAGCACCACCGGCGAACCGTGGCAGGAAATCTCAACCAGGTCTTCTCCGGTATAGGAGCGGGGATTGGCGTAGAAAATCGTCACCACCTGATCCACCACGCCGCCGTGCTCGTCAATCAATTCGGCCAGCGCCGCGGCCCAGGGTTTCCATTGATGATCGGCGCGGAAGCGCAGCATGGTCTCGGCCGTTCGACAGGCATCCGAGCCCGACAGCCGCACCATCCCCAGGCCCGATCGTCCCGGCGGAGTAGAAATCGCAACGATCGTATCGCGAAGCAGCCTGCCTCCCGCGCCCGCCCGGACTATGGCCGCCGACCGCCGCCTCGCCGCGGGGGTCCCGAGCGTCTTCCTCTTGGACCGCTCGGCCGGTCGCGTTCGGGCATCGGACGCGGCGGCCGGATCGGCTCCGGAAGCGGCATGTCGATCGGCAGAACCACCACTTGACGGAAAGGTCCCGAGCCGGTGCTCTCGCTGCGGATGTCGGTTTCGTTGCGCAGACTCAAATGGATGATGCGCCGCTCGCGGCTGCTCATAGGGCTGAAATGGAACGGGCTGCGCGTCTTCTTCACTCGCTCCGCCGCCGTCACCGCGCTGAGGCGAAGCTCTTCGATGCGCAGCAGGCGGTAATCGTTGGCGTCGAAGCACAAGCGCGAATGATGGTCGGGAGGCAGGCGCAAGGCCTCCATGGTCAGGAATTCCAGCGCCAGCAGCACTTCCGCCTTGTTGCCCAGCATAAGATCCACGTCGGGACCGGAGAACTGGATCACCAGGTCAGGATCCTCGAGATCGGGATGCGTATGCATACCCTCCAGGATCTCGTAGGCCACGTCGAAGTCCATGTCGTCCAGAATCGCGTCCAGGAACTCCTCGATGCGGGGCCCCGTTGAGGAAACCGTATACTTCTGTTCGTCCACTCTGTTCCCTAGCTCTTCTTCCTGGCTGCGATCTTGGCTACCGGCGCTTGGACCGGCGGCGCCGGCATGGTTCGGTTAATCAGCCATTGCTGCACAATGCCCACCAAATTACTGGTCAACCAGTATAACACCAGGCCGCTGGATGCATTGTAGAAAAGGAAGCCGAACATGAGCGGCATAAAGCGCATCATTTTGGCTTGGGAGGGGTCCATGCCCGGGTTCGGCGTCATGCCTTGCATGATGAATTGAGTGACGATCATGACCACGGGCAGGACGCGGATGGCGAGCTGCTCGGGCTGCGATAGATCCCCCACCCAGAGCCAGTGCGCGCCCCGGAGCTCGATGCTGACGTTCAGAACCTTGTAGAACGCATACAGAAGCGGAAGCTGGATCAGCATGGGCAAGCAACCGCCCATGGGATTGACGCCTTCCTTCTTATACAGCTCCATGACTTCTTGATTTTGTTGCGCCTTCTTCGGATCACGCAGACTCAGGCCTTTGAATTTCGCATTGATCGCGGCGATCTGAGGCTGCAGCCGCTGCATCTTGCGCTGCGATTTCAAACTGGAAAAGCGCAACGGGAGCAGCAGCAGGTTAATGGCGACGGTCACGGCGATAATCGACCAGCCGTAGTTGTGCAGCAGATTGTCGTTGAGCCAGTGCATCGCCAGAAAAATCGGCTTGGCGATGATGCCGTACCATCCCCAGTCGATGAGCTGCTGCAGCTTGGGATCGACGCGCCGCAGCAGATCGACGTCCTTCGGCCCGACGAACGCCACCATGCGGTTGACGCTGTCGCCGCCCACCTGCACGCCCGCATACATCTCGCTCTTTCCGTTGGCGACGGGGAGATCGTCCTTGAGCGCTTCCACTCGCGTGGACGTGTTGTCTTTCGGCAAAAGCACGAACGCGAAGAAGCGATCATCCAGGCCGGCGAATGAGTAATTGCCCGAGGTGACGATCGGCCCGTCCTTCACGGATCGCGCGTCCTTCGTGACCAGCTTTGCCGCGCCCAGATCGTAATAGACCGCGTGTTCCTCCGCCACTCGATTGAGCACCGTGGTGTCGCCGAAGCCGCCGCGCCATTCGATCAAATGTTCTACCGGCGATCCGTTGCGCGTAACCTCAGTCGAGATTTGCGAGAGGTATCCGGTCTTCGAAAATTGAAACGACTTCTTCGCGTAGTTAACGCCGTCGGAAAACTCGTACTCAATCCCCAGGCCGTCCGGGCTCGGCTTGGCGACAAAGAGCCCATAGTTGAGCGCGTTGCCGGCTTGTTCGTCCTTCAGAGCCAGGGCAAAAGGAGCGGGCGCCTTCCCCACCGCCGTCTGGTTCACCAGTTCCAGCGGCTTTCCGGCGTGGTCCTGGTATTTCTTGAGAATCCAGCTTCGGGCCACGCCGCCGCGATTGGAAAAACGGACGCGGTAGATAGCGGTGTCGACCACGAATTCCTGTTCGGCAGTGGCTTCGATCTGTCCAGGCGCGGGCTGCGCTACAACCGGCTTGGGAACCACTGCTTGGACGGGGGCGTTAGGCTCCTTCTGCGCGGTCTGCTGGGCTGTATGCGTTGCGCCGGCGGCCGGCTTGGGCGGAGGCGGCGGGGCTTTGTAGAAATAAGGCGTAAGGAACAGCACCAGCCCCATCAGCAGGAACGCCAGCACCAGCCTGACTTCCATGGACAGTTCTTTTTTTCCGGACTTCCCGAGTTGGAGTGGAGCGTTAGGTGGAGTGGTCATGCGATCAAGGCCCTTCAGCGGACGGGATCAAATCCACCTTGATGAAACGGATGACAGCGCAACAGCCGCCCGCAGCCCATCCGTATCCCGCGCCCCACGCCATACTTCTCCACCGCTTCCAACATGTATTCCGAGCAGGTGGGATGAAAGCGGCACGCCGACGGCAAGAGCGGCGAGATAAATCGCTTGTAGAGACGCAACGTGGCGATTACTGCTTTCCGCATTGCGTTACCAGCCGATCCAGTGCTTGGCGAAGCTCCGCCGCCGACGCAGTCCAGGCCTCGCGGCGGGGGTTGATCACGATATCCCATACGGGTGCGAATTCAGACAAACGAACCCGCAAAGCTTCTCGAAAACGTCTCTTCATGCGATTCCGTTTGGGGGCATTGCCGAACTTCCGAGGAATGGTGAATCCCAGTCTAGGTCCTTCGCCCGCGCCGCGCGGGACCTCCAGGCAAAAAGCTGAAAAGTACGCGCTGGCAATTCGCTTCCCTTGGTTATACGCTCTACGGAAGTCCGAAGTTCTCAGAATCCGGGCGCTTTTCGGAAAACCGAGGCTAGTCGTCGTACCGTACGGCTCTTTCGTCGCTGACCGTGAGTTTATGGCGACCCTTGGCGCGCCGCCGCGCCAGCACGGCCCGCCCGTTCTTGGTGCTCATCCGCACCCGAAATCCGTGAGCCTTTGCCCGTTTGCGATTGTTTGGCTGAAATGTCCGTTTTGGCATGTTGATTCCTAGGCCCGGGCAACTGACCCGACACGTAGAAGCTAAGTTTTAGTATAAGAGGCGGGGGAAAACAGTGTCAAACTTGGGCAACGAGCGAAACCTATGAACGAACTAAAATCGAAGCATCTATTTGATTTGACCCTTCAGCTGCATCCGATCCTTGAACTGGGCGCCACGCCCTTTGGCGGACGACGAGTTGCGCCCATATCGGGAGGCCAATTCGCGGGCGAGCGCCTGCGCGGCGAGGTTCTGCCCCACGCCGGGTCGGATTTTTTGCTAACTCGCGCGGATGGAGCGTTCCAGCAGGATGTCCGGCTAGCGCTCGGCGCCGATGATGGCGCGGTGATACTCATGACTTATCGGGGTGTCAGGCACGGCCCGCCCGAAGTGCTGGCGCGCATGGCTCGCGGAGAGTTGGTGGAGCCTTCCGAATATTATTTCCGGACCGCCCCATTTTTCGAAACGGCCGCGCCGAAATATGCCTGGCTCAACGTAATCGTCTCGGTTGGCATTGGCGAGAGACGGCCGGACGGCGTGCTGTACAGAGTATTTGAAATCCTCTAGCGAAAACTTGGCGTGGGTTGCCCGCAGGTTGTAAACTCATGCTGGTGATAGTACGAGAACTTCTGTCGCGGGAGCCTGGTTCATGGCGGATCTGACGGTCCTCGATCTCGGGCCCGATCCGCGCGTGGCCACGAGTCATGTCGCCTGATCGGAACACTCCGTGGCCCAATGGGGCGCAGTGTGCCGTCATGTTGACGTTCGATTTCGACGCTGAAACGCTGTGGATCTCGCGCGATCCCACCAACTGGAAGCGTCCCGGCACGATGTCGCAAGGCACCTATGGCGCAAAAGTCGGCGTGCCGAAGATTCTAGAGCTGCTGCGCGATTACCGGTTAAGGGCGACGTTCTTCGTGCCAGGCTGGACGGCCGAGAAATATGTGGATCGCATCGAGCGAATCCTCAAAGACACCCACGAGGTTGGCCATCATGGCTATCTGCACGAATGGATTGAGCCGGGTTTTCCCGAGCGAGAACGGGAAGCGTTAGAGAAGGGACTCGAGGCGTTGCAGAAGACGGTGGGAGTCCGCCCAAGCGGTTATCGCTCTCCGGCCGGAGAAACCAGTGAAAGCATGGTGGAGCTGCTTTCGGAATACAAGTTTCTGTACGACAGTTCGCTCCAAGACGACATCAACCCTTACCGCCTGAGACTCGCCGACGGCTCTCCAGGTCCTATTGAACTGCCGTGGCATTGGAGCCTGGACGACGCGCCTTACATGCTCTTTTCGATCAAGAATCCGCGGCCGATCATGACGAACTCGCACGTGCTGGAGATCTGGAAGGAAGAGTTCAAGGAGATCTATCGTTGGGGAGGATTATTCAATCTCGTCAACCATCCTCAAGTCACGGGCCGGCCCTCGCGCCTGGCGCTGCTTCGCGAGTTCATCGAGTTCACATTGCGGTTTCCTGACGTCTGGTACGCGACGGGCCGCGAAGTAGCGGACGCCTGGGTTCATTCGGGTAAGATCGACAGTCAAGAGTACATCAAGATCGGGTGATATAGAATCGTCACTGATATGATCCTCAGCCGTTGGACCGCCGCGGGCGTTGCCGTAGCGTTTCTAGTTGCGTCTGGGTGGGGATGGCAATCGATCTCCGACGCCCAGCTTGGCTTTTCGAGTCGCGCGTTAGTTGCAGAACGCAAGGCCGAGGGGGCATTCGCCAGCCAGCTCTCCACCGAATCGATTTCCGCGTTCCACCGATCCATCACCAAGCGGCCCCACATCGCCGGTACGCCGGCATCCATGGCTGTTGCCGAAACCATTCGCCAAGGCCTCGAAAGGGCCGGTCTCGAAACCGAGGTCCACGAGTTTCAAGTCTATCTTTCGACGCCCCGATCAATCAGCGTCGAGTTGGTGGAACCCACCAAGGCGACGCTCAGCGTGCGCGAACCCGCGAGTTCAGAGGACCCCGACTCGTCGAATCCCGAGCTCCTGCCGGCGTTCGTCGCCTACTCCGCTTCGGGCGACGTTCAGGCGCCGGTGGTCTACGTGAACTATGGGTTGCCGGCCGACTACGCCAAGATCGAGGCCGCCGGAATCGACGTGCGAGGCAAAATCGTGATGGCTCGTTATGCCCGGAGCCATAGGGCCGTGAAGATCCACACCGCGCAAGAGCACGGCGCCGCGGCCATCATTATTTACAGCGATCCCGCCGACGACGGCTACGCTAAGGGACTGACAT
>JBEKHQ010000044.1:0-9719 GCA_050012195.1 Bryobacteraceae bacterium
ATGGCGGTTCATTGGCGACCATCCAGACGTAACCACCTCCGTAGGCCATCCCGCTTGTGTTGCGGGAGGGAGTCGTCACCGTCTTCAACAGTTTGCCATTCCAATCGACGAGCCAGGCGCTTTCAGATAAATCTTTCGGTTCAGTCATGTGAAACATGGCTGCCAGCTCGCCTGACAACTTTTGCTCGCCAATCCACAAGCCCTCGTCCGCGACCGCAATCGCATTCGGAAACCCTGGAGGGCTCTTGAACAGCTTCGTCGTTTTTGCCATCCGAGACGGAACACGGCCCTCGCTAGCGGGACCCGCACCAGCCGTTCGCACCGGGGCGATCGATCGTTCCTGAGCAAATGCCGCATGCCCCCGTCCCAACCCCAAACCTAAACCGACGCTCGCGGCGAGGAATTCTCTTTTGTTCATTGGTCCTCCGGGCGATTTCGCTCACTGGTTCATCAGGCATTATATACTTCTCTGGAAGTGGGTACAGAAAAAAGGGTCCTGCGGCCGCCGATTGCCTTACGGCCGCGCATCGCTCGCTTCCACGGCGAATCGCGGAAAACTTCGCTTGCGGTCAAGGCCTTGTGCTCAAACCGTTAGCTGAACTTCTAGCGTAAGAACTTGATAGCTACGACGCGGTTGAGGCAGGTATCGCGCGCCTTGCCTCTCAAATAGCCGGTCCGACCGCGCCCGGCGATCCGGGTCACTAGGCCAATTGTGCGTTCAGGAGCTATTCCACAGTTATTTTTATGGTGTGCGCCGCTTCGAGCAGCCCATCGCTGGCCACCGCCTGGACCCAATAGACTCCGCGGGCAGGAAACGTCGCCATCGTGCTGCTTTCGGCGGCTTTCCCAGTGACTGGCGTGGTTTCCGGATCGAGAGTCACCAGCCCGGGGCCTCGATACTGAATCCATTTGAACGACAATCCGCCATGCCCGCGGCCGCGAGTGGCGGGTATGCCATCATCGGCCGCCGCTACTGTCAGCTTGATGGGCTGGCCGACTTTAGCGGTCTGATCCAGGCTCCCGGACGTGATCGTCGGCGCGGTGTTCGGAGGGTCCGCCGGCGGGGCCAAACCGGCGCCTCCAGCGTTCATCTGTCGCACGCCGTCGTCGGTCTCCCATTCCGGCTGCAGCCAGCCAGTCGCCGTGCAGGTTTCGCCGTGCGCGGTAACGGTCCAGATCAACTTTTTATCCTTGTCCCAGTCTTTCGGCAAGGCGACTTTGAATACATACCGGTTCCGCCGCGTGTAAAAGTGCGTCGGCTGCCCGCTATCCGCGCCCGTGTTGAAGTTATTGGCCGGGCCGATGGGAACCTCCACAATCTCTCGCTGGTTCCGGTTGAAATAGCCGAACCACATATTGATCGTGCCGTCGGCATTGCGCTGCCAGCCTTCGAACACGGGTTGCACGCTGTCGCCGCTCTGGCGCGCCACCGGAAGCTCCGGAGGAAGTTGATCCTTGATCCCTTGCGCTCGCAAACCCAAGAGAGCAATGCAGGCTGCGAACCAGACTGCCGCCAGGATCCGCCGGCATTTGAAAAAGCTCGTCATCCTACTGCAGAGAAGCAGTACTCTTCAAGTTCGCCTTGGCGCGTTCCGCGACGGCTTGCTTGTACTCTTCCTCCGTCAAGTAGTACCAGTTGATCCAGGAGAAGCCCATTTCGTCGATGGTGCGATTTCCCCATCCCACCCAATTGGTTGGATCGGGATTGAATTGGTTTCCGCCGGTATTGTCGTAAATCGAAATCACGTGCAGGATGGTGCCGGCCGGAACGATCGGCGCCACGTCGTCGGCGTACTCGTAAACCACGTGCCAGTTGAACTTGAACCGGTCCACGCAACTCACAATCTCCGTCCGCATCCCAACCGGACGGTCTCCGCCATTGCTGGTGGGCGGGTACATCAGCTCCAGGCATTGCGCCTGGCCGCGATTGTGCATGTGCGGCTGGAACGCCGTGATGACGGCCGGCTTGGTCAGCACGGTATAACCATCCGCGCGGACGTTCTTGGTGTTTGGACGGATGTCGAGTTCGCTGGCCGATCCCAATTGCTGCGCGTGCGCGACGTGCTTCGGCGTCACGCCTTCCGGATAGAGCCGCAGCCCTACCACGATATTCATCGGCGTGTCCTCGCCGTCGGCGTGCACGTGGACGTTCGCCATGATCTTCGCGCCCGGTTTCAGCAGCATCCCGGTTCCTTCCGGGAAGGTATCGCCGAACTTTCCGACTGCGTATTCCTCCAGATGGATCTTGCCTTGCAGCGCTCCCGCTTCGTCCGGTTCCACCAACGAGGATTCCACGTGATGGAGCACCTTCACGCCGCGGATCGGCTTAATCTCCATGGCGGCTATGTAGCGGTCGGTCTTCAAACCCAGGTCTTCGGTCGGCAAATCCAGCCATTGGTCGGCCTGCTTGGCTTTCACGATCACGTCTTTAGTCAAACTGACCACCACATCCGGCTTGCCGATATGCCACCGGTCGCTATCGTCGAAAGCGCGAGGCTTGGGCATGTCGGCGGGGTTGCCCATCGGCGCGCCCGCATCCACCCACTCGGAGACGGTCGCGATTTCCTGGTCGCTCAGCGAGGCGTCATTCTTAAATTTCTGGATGCCCACCGAGCGATCGATGTACCACGGCGGCATGTTCCGTTGCACCACTTGCTGTTTAATCGCCCGCGCCCATGGCCGAGCGTCGGTATAGGTCAGCAGCGGCATCGGTCCGATGCTCCCCGTACGATGGCAAGTCTGGCACTTTCGCTGAAGGATCGGCGCTACGTCTTTGGCGAACGTAACCTGATTCGGGGCGGCAGTTTGAGCCCGGCCCGTAGCGCTTGCCCCAAAGAGTGCCAACGCTACCGAAAGCCCAACACTGAACTTATTTGCAACACTGCTTGTCATCCCCATGGATATGGCCTCCTCACGCGTTTGCGGATAGGAACATGCCCTGGCGTCCAATCGACCGAACGCCAGCCGCCACCCGCCCGGAACAATGATAACGTAGCCTGAACCCCCGGTTATTCATTGGTTGCTCTACAATAGGAAACCGACCGGTAAGCTCCAGGAGACTTATGAAACCGACCCTGATGTTGTCATGGGCAGTGGCAATGGTTGTCGCCCCGCTGTCGTTTGGGCAAAAAAAGGCAACGATCGAGAATGTTCGTGAGATTGCGTTCACCTCGGCGCCGAATTTCTTGAAGCTCCCAGCCGGGGAGTATCTCGGCGAATCGGTTGCGGTGGCGACCAACTCTAAAGGCCATGTTTTTGTCTTTCATCGAAGCGCCAATACGCGGCTGTTCGAATTCGACCAGGCCGGCAATTTCGTAAAGGAAATCGGCAGCGGGTATTACGGCTTCGAATTCGCGCATTCGGTGCGCGTCGATAAGGAAGACAACATCTGGACCGTTGACGAAGGCACCAACGTGATCACAAAGTTCAGCCCGGATGGAAAGGTGCTGATGGTTCTCGGCAGCAGGCCTCCGGCTGTTCTTGGAGCCACGGCTTACCCCGTTGGACCGAACCAACCGTCGCAGAAGTATATTTTCTGCAGGCCGACGGATATCGGCTGGGACCCTCAGGGCAATATTTTCGTGTCCGATGGATACTGCAACAATCGTGTCGTGAAATACGACAAGAACGGCCGCTTTCTGGCGCAGGCGGGCAGCGAGAAAGCAGGCAGCGCCATGGGAGAGTTCAATCTGCCGCACGGTCTGCAGGTTGACGGCCAGGGTAATGTCTGGGTGGCCGATCGCTCCAACAACCGTTACCAGGTGCTCGACAATAACCTCAAGCCTCTCCGGGAAATTACGAATCTCGGCACTGGCTGGACGTTGTGTATTTCATCAGGGCCGCACCAATACGCATTCTTTTCGAACTCGAATCCGAATGGCAACATGCCGGGGACTTGGGATACCACGGGTGAGATTTACAAGGCGGAACTGGATGGAACCGTGCTTGGCAAGTTCGGCCACCCCGGCAAACTCGCTCCCGGATTCCAGGTGGTCCACATGATGGATTGCCGGAATCCGAACGAAATCATCGTGGGAGAAATCGAGTCCTGGCGCGTGCAGAAACTTGTTCTCCAGTCAAACCCGACCAGCGCGGCCAACCCGGCCAGACAAGGAGCGAGTCAATGACCCGCCCGAACAACCTGATGCGAGCACTGCCGGCCGCAATGTTGATGGCCGGTTGCGGGCTGATGGCTCAGAACGATGCGCCGGAAATCAAGTTCGACTCCGTGCCCAATGCGGTGCAACTTCCCTCGGGAATCTATCTCGGCGAGGTCGGCGGCGTGGCTACCAATTCGCGCGGCGATCTGTTCGTCTACACACGCACCGGCCATCCTACCGTCACGATCGGCACCGCCCGTCCTTTTGCGCACGGCGGTTCAAGACTGTTCCAGTTCGACCGCAGCGGTAAATTCGTGCGGGAGATAGGCAAGGACTCATATGCCTTCATGGTCGCATCGCAGGTCCGGGTCGACGCGAGCGACAACGTCTGGGTGGTCGACGAGATGACCAACATGGTCATAAAATTCGATCCTCAAGGGCGCGTCGCGATGCTGCTCGGGCGGAAAGCCGAGAACGTCAATGTTCCGGCCGGCGGGGGCCGCGGCGGGCGGGGAGGCGGAAACGGCGAGGGACCACCGACTGACCTGTTCAACCGTCCGACCGACGTCGCCTGGGACGCCGAGGGGAACATATTTATCGCCGATGGTCTGGGGAATGCTCGGGTCGCAAAGTTCGACAAGAATGGAAAATTCGTGAAATCCTGGGGCCATAAGGGGGATGCAAACGGCGAGTTCGCCAATGTCCGCAGTATCGCGGTTGACGCGCAAGGCAACGTTTACGCGGCGGATAGCGGGAATAAGCGTATTCAGGTCTTCGACAACGACGGCAATTTCAAGACGGCCTTCAACAATGTTGGAAATGCGCAGGCGCTGTGCATGACGAAGGGACCCAATCAAGCACTCTTCGTCTCGAACTCCAATCCCCCGGACGATATCGACAGCGCCGGTGAGATTTACAAAATGCGCCTGGACGGAACTATGATCGGCAAGTTTGGCAAAGCCGGTAAGTTGCCAAAGGAGTTCGGGACGGTGAACGCAATCGACTGCCGCGACCAGAAAACGCTGTATGTCGGCGAGATCGGCAATCTGCGGGTGCAAAAGCTCGCGCTGCGTTAGGCTTTTTGACAACACTGGGCTCTATCGCGCAGTTGGACCGCGGGAGGCCTTTGTTTTGGCGTCTGCGACTGTCGTATACTGAGCGGGATCCGGATTCCGAAACGGGAGTGCCAACCCAGGAGGCAGGTCTGATGAAACGTGCCCTTTCGATTTTCGTCGCGATCTGCGCCATGGGTCTGATTCCGGGGCACGCGACCACCCTGTACTCGATCAGTCCCGGGACCATATCGGCGAGTCCCGGCGACGTCGGAGACAGCTTCGACGTGTCCCTGACGAATAACGGGCCTGACCCCATCTCGGTTGCGGCATTCAATTTCGAGGTGACGGTTTCGGACCCCGATGTTACGCTGGTCGGGGCGACTTACTCGACGGCGTTCCCCTACATCTTTGCCGGCGACTCGTTCGATCAGATCAATGCTGCCTCCATCGAGTCGTTTTGCAGTTGTTCCTATCCGCTGAGTATCCCCGGCGTCGATACAACGAACCAGACGCTGGTGGCGAACGACCTTACCAATGATTTTGCGGGAATCACGATCGCGTCCGGGGGAACTTTCGGGCTGGGGCACGTGCTGTTCGACCTCGCACCCGACGCGGCGCTCGGACAATTTGCGTTGTCGTTCACGGGTAACTTCTCCGGAGTGGTGGCAGACAGCAACAATTTGTCCGACCCCCAGTTCAACACTATCAACGTCGACGACTTTTCCGGCGGGACCATCTCCGTTTCGTCGATACCGGAGCCTTCGTCGCTCTCGCTGGCGCTGGCGGCCCTGATGGTCGCGGTCTTCCTCGCCAAGCGTGATCGCCACACCTCGTGAGCGGCCGAGTCGCCGCGCGAAACACGCTCCCGCGCGAATCGAAGGCACGCAACCGGTGGCGGCTTTGATCCAGGGGGGCGCCCGTCATGGACGCGGGCCAGCTGTTCGCACCGGGACGGAACGATGATCGTCAGGTTTGGCAGCGCCGGTAAGTTGCCAAAGGAGTTCGGGACGGCGAACGCCATCGACTTCCGCGACGAGAAAACGCTGTACGTCGGCGAGATTGGCAATCTGCGGGTGCAGAAGCTCGCGCTGCGTTAGGCTTTCCCTAAAGCTCATGGGGGTGCAGGCCTTGTTCCCGCGATTCACAACTAGGTCCGATGCGCATTCGCAGCGAGCGTCGCGCACTTCTAGAGTTAGTGGAACTGCGCCGGTCGGCGAATCGTCGATGACTTGAATTTTAAACGACGCGCCACCTCCCTTGGCGCGCTTCGCTGGCGCTCGCAAGAGTGGTCCACAGACCTGCCGGGGTTCCGAGACCCGGCGGGTGTTTTCTCATCGCTTTGCCGGCCCGGCCGGCGAGAACTGACGCCGGGGACTGGCGGAATCGTGCTTTAGGATTGCTCCGGCGATATCTTCGAGCGGCAGGATCGTATCGACGGCGCCACGCTTAATGGCCTCGTTGGGCATGCCGAAAACCACCGAGGTGGCTTCATCCTGCGCGATCGTGGCCGCTCCGGCCTGTTTCATCTCGAGCATGCCGCTGGCGCCGTCGTCGCCCATGCCAGTCATGATCACGGCCACGGCGTTGGCGCCCGCGTAGCGCGCGGCGGAACGGAACAGGACGTCCACCGAAGGGCGGTGGCGCGAGACCAGGGGTCCATCCTTAACGTCCACGAAGTAGCGCGCGCCGCTGCGTTTAAGGAGCGCGTGATGGTTGCCCGGAGCGACCAACGCGCGGCCGCGCAGAACCGTATCGTTCGGTTCCGCCTCCTTTACGGAAATCCGGCAGAGGCTGTCCAGCCGGTTGGCGAAGGCGCGGGTAAACAGCTCGGGCATATGCTGCACGATCACGATGCCGGGCGTATCCGGAGGCAAGGTTTCGAGCACCGCCCGCAGAGCCTCCGTTCCGCCGGTGGACGCGCCGATTACGACCACTTTTTCCGTGGTTTCGAGCATCGCGCCGGTCCCCCGGGAAAGTACGGCATCCGCAGTGAGCTTAGGTTGCACCAATTGGCTGGGGCCCGGTGTGCGCAGGCGCGCCACGGCGGCGGCACGGACGGCCTGGCAGATCAGGACGCAGGATTCTTCCAGGAACTTTTTGGTCCCCAGCCGCGGCTTGGCGATGATATCGACGGCGCCGTATTCCAGGGCTTGCAGCGCGCTTTGAGCTCCCTCCACCGCGAGGCTCGAGCAGATCACCACCGGGATCGGGTGCTGCGTCATTATGTTCCGAAGGAACGTCAGCCCGTCCATGCGGGGCATCTCGATGTCGAGCGTGATCACATCCGGAACTTGTTCGCTGATTCGTTCGGCGGCGACGAACGGGTCGCCGGCCGTACCAATAACCTCGATTTGCGGGTCCGACGAAAGGACCTGGCTCAACGTTTGCCGCACCACCGCGGAATCGTCCACAATCAGAACGCGTATTTTTTCGTTTTTCATAACCGGCCATTCCGCTTTCTTGCCAACGCCGCGAAGCCCTCGTTTCCCGGTTCCAGAACCTGCAGCGGAGCCAGCCGCTGGACCAGCACTTCGCCGGTCGCGATATCGAACCGTATGGTGCGGCCCCGAACGCCGCCTAGGTCGGACGCCGCTATTCGGAATCCTTCTTCCGCCAGCACCTCCAGCGCGGCCTGGCAATTCAAGCCGCCGACTGTCGGAATCGCGGATCGATCCGCATGGACGGGGAGCACATCCGCTCCACCGAAGAGTTTCACTTCCAGTTCCCGTCTGACGGCCCCCAGCGCGTCAAACTGCTTCGCCAGGTAACGAATACTGAAATCCACGTAACGGTGACCTTCCGGGCCGGTAGCGCCGGCCGGGCTTCTAGGCAGAACGCCGTGGCACAACGCCCCCGCGCCCAGCCGCGCGCTCCAGAATGTAACGCTCACGCACGATCCCAGAATCGTTCGCAGAATGGTCGGGCTTCGGGCCAGGCACAGTTCTCCGGGCTGAACATGCACACCTTGGGGAACCGCGATCATGCGCACTTCCGATAAGTGGCCGGCCCGGCCGAAACCAGAGGCAGCCCCATGTTTTGAAGCGATTCGGAGTGACCGGCGAAGAAATATCCTCCGGGCGCAAGGTGGCGGACGAGGTTCTCAAGAACACGGACCTGCGTGTTCCGGTCGAAATAGATGATCACGTTGCGGCAGAAGATGATTTCCGGCCGCTCGGCGAGGCCGAAGTCCCGGTCCATGAAATTGAGGCGCCGGAACTCGACCAGAGCCCGCAGCTCGGGCACCACGCGCAGCACGCCGGAATCGGGATCGCGGCTTCGCATGAAATATTTCTTGCACAACCTCTGCGGCACGGGCTTCACAGCTTCGGCCTTGAAGATTCCCATCCGCGCCTGGGCCAGCACTTCGGTCGAGATGTCGGTCGCCAGCAGGCTAAAGCGGAAACCTGGATGGGCTTCCGTGTACTCGCTCAGCAGCATGGCCAGGGTATACGGTTCCTCGCCGGTGGAACAGCCCGCGCTCCAGATCAGGGGCTTGGAGTACGCGCCGTTGCGGGCCTCCAGCTCCGGGAGCGCGCTCGAGAGCAGATAGTCGAAATGGTTCGGCTCGCGAAAAAAATCGGTCTTGTTGGTAGTGACCGCATCGATCAGATGGATCAGTTCCTTGTCTCCGCCGCCGCGCCCGAACACGTAATCGCAGTAGTCCCGGCAGGAGGACATGTCCAGGCTGCGCAAACGGCGCCGCAGGCGGATCTCCAGCATGGTCTTTTTGTCCGCGTTGAGATGGATGCCGGATTCGGAATAGATCAAGGCGCGCAGCCGCTCGAAATCCGAAGAAGAAAGACTCTCGTTCGATGTGTCCATGGTTATACCTGGGGAACGGTCACCTGCGGACGCGGGGCGCGCGCGTTCCCCGCCCCGCCCGTCAGGCGGTTACTTCGGCCAACGGTTTGCCGGACTCCGCGCTCCGGACGGACGCCAGCTCTTCGGCGGAAAAAATGCGGTCGATATCCAGGATCATTATGAATTGCGAGTCGCGTTTTCCCATGCCCTTGATAAAATCCGTGCGGATCTGAGTGCCGATTTTGGGCGCCGGCTCGATTTGTTCCGGCTCCAGATCGATCACTTCCTCCACCGAATCTGCCAGCGCGCCGATTACGGTCGACTCGCCATCCAACAACATCTCGACCACCACCACGCAGGTGTTGACCGTTTTCACGGTCTTGGACATCTCGAAGCACAGCCGCAGATCGACCACCGGCACGACGTTGCCCCGCAGATTGATGACCCCGCTCATGAAGTCGGGCGTGCGGGGGATCTTGGTGATGGTCGTGAAATCCAATACTTCCCGCACCTTGGCGACGTCGGTGGCGAACACCTCGTCCCCTAATTTGAATGTCAGGTATTGCCGCGTCTCGGTAATTTCGGTAGCGCTCATATTTGCTTCCTTTCGCATTCTGAAGTTGAGGCGTGGGCCGGTCGGCCCACGCCCGAACGTCTAGTAGCGTTCGAATTCCTTATCCACGTGGTCGCCCGCATCTTTCAGCTTGAGAGCGACTCCCGATTTGACGGACCTCTTCGAACCGGGCATGGCGGCGTGGCTGAC
>JBEKHQ010000045.1:0-9701 GCA_050012195.1 Bryobacteraceae bacterium
TTTCAGAGCCTGGACCGGCCGGAGAACCACGCATTTGTAGAGAGGTTTCGTTCTCGCTACGGCCGCCACCGCGTGGTTGGCGATACAATGGAAGCCGGTTATTTGGGAATGCACCTCTGGGCGCAAGCCGCACACGCTGCCGATCCTGATGACGTGGCGGCGATCCGCCGAGCGCTGCCGAACCAGAGCTTTGAAGCTCCTGGTGGGCGGGTTCGAATTGATGCAGAGAATCAACACACCTGGAAGACGATGCGCTTGGGTAGGATCGTCGAGGGTGGGCAGTTCGAAGTCGTGTGTAGTTCCGAAAAGCCAATCCGCCCCGAACCCTATCCAAGCTCACGTTCTCCAGCTGCCTGGAACGAATTTCTGGATAAACTATACACCACCTGGGGTGGGAACTGGACTAAATCGCAGAGTGCGTTTTCCCGAGTTGACGACAGCCCTTCAGCGAAATGATAGAGGTTGGAGGTTGTTATGGATGAATACTTTGTCGGCCGCGTTGCCGAATTGTGGCGCTATCCCGTGAAGTCGATGCTAGGAGAGCGGAGAAGCCAGCTGCCGATTACGACCCGCGGGGCTCTGGGGGATCGGGCGTGGGCTCTGCGTGAGACTGCGACGGGACGGATCGCCAGCGCAAAGAGGTTCCCGCAGTTGCTGGCATTCCATGCCCGGTATGAGGTGGAACCGACATTCGAGACGCCTGGACGCATCCAGATCAGTTTGCCGGACGGGCGAACGATCTGCCCGGACGATCCGGACGCATCCGCGATCATCTCAGATTCCCTCGGACACAGCGTGCGCCTGGAGAATCAGCCGGCCAGTGACGAAAAGACGGGCATCGATCGCGCCACGGTGTTCGGCGATGTGCCCGTGAGCACGATGAAGGCGGAGTGGACGCCCGAATCCATGCCCGACTATTTCCAACTGATGGCCGGTACGTTCTTTGAGATCGGAGCTGTGTTTTTACTAGCCAGCGGCTCCGTAGACCACCTGCGCAAGCTTCAAGGCGGTACGGCGCAGATTGACCGGCGCCGGTTCCGGCCGAACATCTACATCGAGTCGGAGGCCGAATTCGGTGGCTTTGTAGAGGACTCCTGGCTGGGCGGCGCGCTCAACATAGGTGGAGCGGTCCGGGTGGAGGATTTCCAGCCTACCGTGTGGTGCGTGACCTCAACGCTGGCCCAAGAAGAACTCCCGCGCGACTTGAGTATACTTCGGACCACCGCGCAGCATCATCGTGGCTGCCTGGGGGTCTACGCGACCGTAACCAGGTCAGGGTCGCTCCAAGTCGGAGATGTGGCGTACCTGGTGACTCAAGGGACCGAGACCGCGCGTTCCATGGCCGAGTCCGCATGACGCACAAAGTGGATCGCGAACAGCGCTTCCACGAGCGAGTGTGATCGCGAACATGTACCCGACCTTATATCGCACCATCCAGATAGACGGGCTCTCGGTCTTTTACAGAGAGGCAGGGCCGAAAGATGCGCCCGTGCTTCTGCTACTACACGGACTGCCCTCCTCATCCCGAATGTTCGAGCCGCTCTTCGCCCGCCTCTCCCATGACTATCACCTGGTCGCACCCGATTACCCGGGCTTTGGACACAGCGACTGGCCGGACCCGAAGAAATTCGCTTACACCTTCGATCACCTCGCCGAGATCATGAACCACTTCGCCGAAGCGCTCGGCCTGAAGCGCTACACGGTGTACATGCAGGATTATGGCGGCCCGGTGGGTTTTCGCATGGTGTTGGCGCATCCGGAACGGATTGAAGCTCTTATCGTTCAAGATGCCGTGGCGCACAACGAAGGCCTGGGGGCGAATTGGACGACACGGCGGGCTTTTTGGGCTGACCGCGCTGCCAACGAAGGCGCACTTCGCGTAAATCTCCTGTCGCTCGCAACCACGCGGACGCGGCATCTCGGGAGCGATCCCAACACGGAACGCTACGATCCGGATCTCTGGACCGACGAGTTTGCCTTTCTCAGCCAGCCCGGCCAAGCCGACATTCAAAGCGACTTATTCTACGATTACCGGACCAACGTCGAAGCCTACCCCAAATGGCAAGCCTGGATGCGCGAGAAACAGCCTCGCTTATTGGTGCTCTGGGGCAAGTACGAGTCCTCGTTCGACCCCTCGGAACCGGAAGCCTATCGCCGGGATGTGCCGAACGCTCAAGTGCACATTCTCGACGGTGGTCATTTCGCACTGGACACCGCCGCCGATGAGATCGCCGCACTGGTCCGAGGCTTCGCCGGTTCCTCGAGTCGAGGCGCCGGACATTCTTAAGCCTCGAGTCTAATTACGAGGTACTCTATCGAAGAGGAGAAATGGCGTGCCGGTATCGTTCTCAAAGGACATCAGGCCCATGTTTCGGGAAGTCGAGGACCATTACCACTGGATGACGGACGGATATCAGAGGGGAGTGGATGATTAAGCTGTTTGATACCCTCCGCACGCGCGGCGCGTTCCTTCCAAGAGCGAAATTCCGCGCGCCCTGCCAGGATGACACCCGGATGAGACCGAACCAATGAGTGTGCCGGAAGCGGAACGCGGCCCGCGGGTTGTCTGGCAACTGGTGGACGCGCCGCTCACCCGCGCCGCGATCTTCCTGGTCGCGACGGTAAACCCGGGCTTCGACCATCGAGCGACCCTGCGGTCGTTCTGCGCAGACCTCTCGGCGTTGTTGCGAGCAGTGGAGTTTCGCGACCTGGAAGCGGGCCTCTCCTGCGTGGTGGGCTTTGGGTCCGACGCGTGGGACCGGCTCTTTGGGCCGCCGCGGCCGGCGGAGTTGCACCCGTTCCGGGAGATTCGCGCCGGCGAGCGTCATGCGGTTTCAACGCCGGGCGACTTGTTGTTTCACATCCGCGCGAAGCGTTTGGATCTGTGCTTCGAGGTTGCGATGCAGATCATGGCGCGTCTCGGAGACGCTGTTTCGCCGGTGGACGAAGTGCATGGCTTCCGCTACTTTGACGACCGCGATCTCATGGGTTTCGTCGACGGGACGGAGAATCCGAAGGGCCAGGCAGTGGTGGATGCCGTGCTCGTCGGCGACGAGGACGCCGCATTCGCCGGCGGGAGCTACGTCATCGTGCAGAAATATCTCCACGATCTGGACGGATGGAATGCACTGTCCACGGAGGCTCAGGAGCGAATCATCGGCCGCACCAAACTCTCGGACATCGAATTGGACGATTCTATCAAACCGACCTCGGCGCACAGCGCGCTCACAACCATCGTCGAGAGCGGGAAAGAAATCAAGATCCTGCGTGACAACATGCCCTTCGGCCGGGCAGCCGAGGGCGAATTTGGCACCTATTTCATTGGATACAGCCGTTCGGCCCGTACCATCGAACAGATGCTGGATAACATGTTCATTGGCCGGCCGCCCGGCAACTACGACCGGATTCTCGATTTCAGCCGTGCCGTCACTGGAAACCTGTTCTTTGCTCCGTCCGTAACATTTCTGGAAGGCGTGGGCGAGGACCAGCCCGCCATGGTTGCCGCGCCGACTTCTGTAGACCCAGCGACGTTCGAAGGCTCTTTATCCACTCCGCGGAAGAGCGACGGCTCGCTGGGCATTGGTTCCCTCAAAGGAGAAATTTCGGATGAATAATCTGCATCGCGAGCTAGCTCCCATTTCAGATGCGGCGTGGGCTCAGATTGAAGAGGAAACAGCTCGCACCTTCAAACGCTACCTCGCCGGACGGCGTGTGGTTGACGTGCAGGGGCCGGCGGGTACCGTTCTCTCAGCGGTCGGCACTGGCCATCTGCTTCCGATTGCGGGTCTAAGGGACGGCGTTCTTGCCAGACAGCGCGAGGTGAAGGCGCTGGTGGAGTTGCGTTTTCCTTTTGAACTCGATCGCCAGGCAATCGACGACGTCGAACGCGGCGCCAACGACTCGGATTGGCAACCGGCGAAGGACGCGGCACGCCAGATCGCCTTTGCCGAGGACAGCGCGATTTTTGACGGCTATACGGCAGCCGGCATCGTGGGAATTCGTCAGGGGACGAGCAATCCGAAGATGCCCCTTCCGGCCGACGTTCGCCAGTACCCGGATGCAATTGCTCAAGCCCTGAGCCAATTGAGGCTGGTCGGCGTCAACGGCCCTTATACTGTTTTGCTTGGAGCCGAAGCCTATACCTCGCTCGCCGAAACCAGCGATCACGGTTATCCGGTGCTGGAGCATGTCAAGCGCCTGGTCGACGATAAAATCATTTGGGCGCCCGCTATAGACGGAGCTTTTGTATTGACCACGCGTGGCGGCGATTTCGAGCTGCACATCGGCCAGGACGTCTCCATCGGCTACCTGAGCCATACCGATAGTGCTATCCGGCTCTATCTGCAGGAGAGCTTCACGTTCCTGCTGCTTACTTCAGAGGCGGCCGTCGCGCTGATTCCGTCCGCGAAAGCAGAGACAACCTGAAAGTGATGTCAGGCGAGTGATGAGCACTGCGGCGCTCAAGGAACTGGCGAGCCCGAGGCCAGCCGCTATCCACAACACCGCGCGATAGCCCGCGACGAATGCATCCTCGATAGGCTGGCGCCCGCGTGCGGCTCCCGTTTCGGCGGCCGCTAGCCTGGACCGTTGGCTTCGATTTGTGCGCGCAAAGCCGGCGCCAGATCGAGCTTCGATTTTAGCCGATGACCGTTTGCTCCTGAGTGGTCGCGGTGATAGTCTTGTTGACTATATGGCCATCCGAAACGCGTCTCTATCGCGCCGCAAAATCGTTACTGGAGCCGGCATCGGTCTAGGTTCCGGTCTGCTTTCTGGATTTGCCTCCGCGGCGCCGGCGGAATCTGCCGCTCCCATCTGGAGCAGCGACTACTGGGCCAAGAAGGGCGATGTCTCGCTCTACATGTTTCGCAAGCGTGCCGCAGCGCCCAGGGCGGGGCAAACACCGCTCCCCGTTCTTTTCCTGGTGCATGGCTCGTCCCTTTCGTCGCGGCCCAGTTTCGATCTCACCGTTCCAGGTCACGGCGAATACTCCGTCATGAACATGTTCGCGCAATATGGCTTCGACGTCTGGACTATGGATCACGAAAACTACGGCCGATCCAGCCGCACCGAAAGCAATTCCGATGTCGCTAGCGGCGTCGAGGACCTCAAAGCAGCCGTTGAAGTGGTGATGCGGGAAACCGGACAGTCCAAGGTTCACATCTTCGGCGAATCTTCCGGGGCCCTGCGGGCCGGCGGGTACGCCATGGCTCGCCCGGAGCGCGTCGATCGGCTGGTATTGGGCGCCTTCACGTATAAAGGCGAAAACTCGCCGACCTTAGCCGAGCGCGCCAAGCAACTCGACTACTACCGCACGCACAATCGCCGGCTGCGGGATCGGGCCATGATTCGCAGCATATATACGCGCGATAAGGTGGGCACTTCGGACCCGGAACTCGGCGATTTTGTCGCCGACCAGGAGTTGAAGTTCGGCGATCAGGTTCCCACCGGCACCTATCTCGACATGACCGCGCACCTGCCCCTGGTGGATCCGGCAAAAGTGTTGTCGCCCGTGCTGCTCATTCGCGGCGAGTACGACGGCATTGCAACGGTGAAAGACCTGGTGGATTTCTACCAGCGGCTTCCCACCGGCGACCGGCAGTTCGTGATCCTCCCGGGCATGGCGCACTCCATTGTCTCGGGGTTGAACCGGCAGCTATTCTGGCACGCCATGCGAGCGTTTCTCACCGCTCCCGCTGCATCTGCGCCAACGGTCTAGCCAATTTTATCCCGCCTTCGGCTTAGCCGGGCCGCCGCAGGGGCGTCCGGCACCGGACGTGGCAGAACAGACGTGGTAGAACATTTGTTATGGCTTTCGTAAAAGTCGGCTCACTCTCTGCTCTGCCACCCGGCTCGGTGACGGAAGTGACTCTTGGAGAAGATTCCTACGCCATCTGCAACGTCGGCGGCGAGCTGCACGCGCTGGCCGGCGTCTGTCCGCACGCCGGCGGACCAATCGGGCAGGGCAACGTGCAGGACCACATGCTGATCTGTCCCTGGCACGAGTGGGCCTATGACTGCCGTACGGGTGAAAACGACTACGATCCCGCGATCAAGCTGGATCGCTTCCCAGTGAAAGCCGACGGCGACGATATTTTGATCGACACACAAGCTCGTGCCTGAGCTGCCCGAAGTGGAAACGGTCGTTCGAACGCTCGCGCCGAAGCTCACTGGACGCCGCATTCTGGACGCGCAATTCTTCTCACGACACGTGGTGCGCCAGAAATTCCCGGCGCTGCGCAAACGTGTCCGCGATCAGCTTGTAAAATCCGTGGAGCGGCACGGCAAGTTTATCGTCCTTACGCTCGACCACGGTGTGCTCGTGATCCACTTGGGCATGACCGGCAAGCTGCTGCTCGATTCCGAACCCGGTCCATACGCACGCGCCATTTTCCAGCTGGATCGCGGCCTGCTGGTTTATGACGACATCCGCCATTTCGGGCGCATCGAGTGGAGCGAGCAGCTGCCGGAACGCGCGGCTGCGCTGGGCCCCGACGCGCTTCACATCTCACTCGAGGATTTCCGTAAGCTGCTCAAGAAGCGTAAATCGGCAATCAAGCCATTGCTGCTCAATCAGCGATTCCTGCGCGGCATGGGCAACATCTACACCGATGAGGCGTTGTTTGAAGCGCGCATCCATCCGCGCGCCATCGCGGCCAGCTTGAGCAAGGAGCGCGCCGGGCGCCTGCACGGCGCCATGCAGGATATTCTCGCCAACGCGATTCGGCTGAAAGGCTCCTCGATTTCCGATTACGTCGACGCCGACGGCCAGCGCGGCAGTTTTCAGCAACAGCATCAGGTATACGGACGCGCCGGCGAGCCGTGTCCTATTTGCGGAACGCCGATCCGCCGGATCGTGGTGGGACAGCGCGGGACGCACTATTGTCCACGGTGCCAGCGAAGCTGAAGATTTGATCGGCCACCAGCGCCGCGGCTTTCATTTCGAGAACATCGTGAATACGGACGACGTGCGCACCACCCAGGATCGCCGCCGTCACCGCGGCCGCCGTAGCACATTGCAGAAATCCTTCCGATGGCTTCTCCAGTTGGGGTAAGAACGACTTTCGCGACGGGCCGACGGCCAACGGAAATTCGAGCGCCGCAAAATCGCTCAGCCGCGCCAGGATCTCGGCATTCTGCTCTTTGCGTTTGCCGAAGCCGAGGCCGGGATCGATGGCAATCCGCGCCCGGTCCACACCCGCACGCACGGCCCGGTGTGTGGACGCATCCAGATCCTGCCGGATGGTCCCTATCACATCTTTGATGGGCGCGAGCCTGGCCCAGCTCTCCGGCGTGCCGCGCATGTGCGTAATGATCAATCCCGCGTCATTCTGGGCCGCCACGCGCGCGAGCTGCGCATCGAAGGTCAGACCCGAAGGATCGTTGATCAGCGCGGCGCCGTGTTCCAGCGCCTTCTCCGCCACAGCCGATTTGTACGTGTCGACGGAAATCGGGACGGTTAGCTTGCCATTGAGGCGCTTCAGCACCGGCACCAGGCGGCGCAGTTCTTCGGCCTCTGAGATTCGCGCAGAACCCGGCTTAGTAGATTCCGCGCCGATGTCGATGATGTCGGCGCCCTGCTCTTCCAGCTCCAGGGCGCGCGCGAACGCTCGATCGGGATCCAGATACTTGCCGCCGTCGGAAAACGAATCGGGCGTCACGTTCAACACGCCCATCAGCAGCGTTCGCTCGCCGAGCAGCAGTTCGCGGCCGGCCAGCTTCCAGACAAAATGGCGTTTTTCCATCGCTAGGCCCGGACGCGCTTCCACTTTTTTCCAACGCGGATGACAGCCCCGTCCGGCGGAATCGCGATCGTGAGATTGGTGTGCCTTTCGCCGTCAATTTCAACGGCGCCAGCCTTAATCTTGCGTTCTGCGTCCGTGCGCGAATCGGCCAGACCCGCGGCAAGCAAGATTTTGGGCAAGCTCTGTCCTACATCGCTTGGCAACTTGAAAGTCTCAATAACGTCCGGTTGCCGGCCCTCGCGCACCTCGCGCTCGAAATCCGCCTGCGCTTGCTCGGCCGCTTCAGCCGAGTGAAAATCCGCTACGATTTGCCGCCCCAGGCACATCTTCACCTGCATGGGATCTTGCGCCTTCATGGCCGCGATCTCCTCCATGCTCTTGTCGGTCAGCAGTTCCCAGTAGCGCCACATCAGCGTATCGCTGATTCCCATCACTTTACGGAAGATCACCTTGGGCGGCTCCGTAATGCCGATGTAGTTGCCCTTGGACTTCGACATCTTGTCTACGCCGTTCGTGCCTTCGAGCAGCGGAACGGTGGCGACGATCTGCGGCGGCTGTCCGGCATCGCGTTGCAGCTCACGCCCCACCAGAAGATTGAATCGCTGGTCCGTGCCGCCCATCTCCACGTCGCATTCCAGCATCACCGAATCGTAGCCCTGCGCCAGCGGATACAGCAGCTCGTGCATCGAGATCGGTACACCTTCCCTGAATCGCTTGGTAAAATCGTCGCGCTCCATGATACGCGCCACAGTGTATTTCGAGCACAGCCGCACGATGTCTGCGAAGCGCATCGGCTCCAGCCATTCGCTGTTGAACCGCACTTCGGTTTTCGCGGGGTCGAGGATTTTGAACACCTGCGTCTTGTAAGTCTCGGCGTTCTTGTCGATCTCTTCGCGCGTCATGGGAGGACGCGTGGTATTGCGGCCCGTTGGATCGCCAATAAGCCCGGTGTTGTCGCCGATCAGAAAGATGACCCGGTGCCCCAGATCCTGGAAGTGCTTCATCTTGCGCAACAGCACCGTATGGCCAAGGTGCAGATCCGGCGCCGTGGGATCGAAACCCGCCTTCACGCGCAAGGGACGGCCGGTCTTCTCGGCTTCAACCAGGCGCTCGCGCAGGTCCTCTTCGCGAATCAGGTCGGCGAGGCCCTTCTTCAAGTACGTCAGCTGTTCGTCAATTGATATTCTCGTTAGGGACACCTCCTTTATTAAAGCAGGGTGAGCGTGTCCGCGATCAATTTCGCCGCCAATTCCGGCGACTCCATGGGGATGAAGTGCGAGTATCCGGCCAGACAGGTGTCGCTCGCTCGCGCGAAGTTCGCGGCCAAATTGGGTGTCGTGGGCGACGATCCAATAACGTCGGAGGCGTCGCGCCGGCGTCCGGAGCGGACCACCTGCACGGGAATCTGAATACTCGCGATCTCCGGGTAAATGTTCGATTCCCACACCGTGCTGCCATCGTAGATTGCCGCTTCGATCGCCGGTGGGCAGGCGAGAACGTAGCCATTGCCGTCCGGCTGGAGCGCATGGTCGCAGTAGTCGCGCAGCACCTGCCGATCCCACGAGTCGAACGGGGGCCGATTTTCAAAACGCTCGAACATCTCCTGCGCCGACGCCCACTGGTTGCGCCGTTTGGCAACGAACCCGGTTTTTCCCCAAGGTCCGGCATACTCGTCTTTGGCGCGGATTACAGGATCAAGGAGCAGCAGCGCCGAGAAGGCGCTGGGACGCAGGGCTGCGCCAAGCGTAACCGCGTGTCCGCCCATGGAGTGCCCCACGCCCACGGCGCCGGTGAGATCCAGGGATTCGGCCAGCGCTGCCACATCGGACCCGAAGCTTCGCCAAGCGTAGGGCGGTGCGGGCTTGCTGCTGCGCCCATGGCCGCGCGCGTCGAACGCGATGCAACGGCGTTCCGCGGGGTGATCTTGAAGCCGCGCGATTACCTGGTCCCAGATGCGCG
>JBEKHQ010000046.1:0-9644 GCA_050012195.1 Bryobacteraceae bacterium
TAACAAACCCAATGCAAGAAAAACTCAACATCGCCGTATTTGTCGATTACGACAACATCGAGATCGGCGTGAAATCGACGTTACGGCGGGAATTCGACGTATCGCTCCCGCTGGATGCGCTCAAGGAGCGCGGCGACCTGGTGGCGAAGTTCGCTTACGCCAACTGGGGTCGCCAGGAAGGCGCCGCCCGTTCCATGGCCGAGAATGCCGTGCAGATGGTGCAACGCCTGCCGTCCCCGCGCGGCGACAAAAACGGCGGCGATATCAATCTCGCGCTGGACGCGCTCGAGATGGCGTTCACCCATCCGCACGTGAACGCCTTCGCGATCGTCAGCGGCGACAGCGATTTTATCCCGCTCGTCAACAAGCTCAAGGAATACGGCAAGACCGTGTTCGTGGTGGGCGGCAAGGCGTTCACCAGCACCATCCTGCAGCAGAACTGTCACGAATTCGTCAGCTACGAATCGCTGCTGTCAGACGCCGAACGTTCCGAGGGCCGCGATCGCGCGCCGAGGCCTCAGATTGTTGGCGCGCCGACGCAGCAACGAGATCGCCAGCCGGGCGGACATCGCGGCCGGCCCGCGCCTCTCGATCTGAACCAGGCCATGCCGCTGGTGGAGCGCGCTCTGCAAGTGTTGGAACGCCGCGCCGTGCAACCGCAGCTCGGGCTGCTTAAGTCAACCATGCTGCAACTCGATTCTGCGTTCACCGAGAAAGCGTACGGGGCGAACAGCTTCTCGGACTTCGTCGAAAAGCTCAAGAAAGCCGACTACGTCAACGTCAGCGGGCAGGGCGGCCGCTACATCATCGAGCGGAAGACGTCGAGTCAACCGGAACGGCCCACTCCCAAACCGGAAGAGGCTTTGCCGGCGCTGCGGGATGTCCTCGAAACGCACCGTCTCGAAATGGAGAGCGGCGCCGCGGCCGACGATCTGGCCGGCTGGGTGCAAACCGAAGTTCCCAATTTCGACGCTGCCGTTTTTGGCTTCCAGGAATTTTCAGAGCTTCTCAATTACGCGCAAGACAAACTGGTAGTGCGCGTTGAGCCAGACGAGGAAAAGGGACTGGTGGTTTACCTCGGCGCGGAATTCTACCCGCCGGCCATTCCCGAGGCGGCTCCGGTCGAAACTCACGAAGCGGAAGAGGATGAAAAGCAGCCGATCGTGGAGGGACAGCCGTCGCTGCTGGAACCGAATCCGCCGCCGGTGAAACCGAAACCGGTGCGCCGTCCGAGAAAAGGACCGGCTCCGGGCAATACCGCCGACCGCCCGCGCCGCAGCCGCAAGAAGAAGCCCGAACAACATCACCACACCATGCAATAACGCGCGGTTGCGCTACAGCGTGATCCCGCCGTCGACCGAGAGCACTTGTCCGGTGATGTAGTTGTCCGGTTCCAGCAGGAATCGGACCGCGCGCGCGATGTCCGTCGCGCGGCCGTAGCGCGGAATCGCGCCGTCCGTCAGGTAATGATCGTACTTGCCGGATGCGATGCTCGCTTCCGCCATGCCGGCTTTGATTACACCGGGCGCGATCACGTTCACTCGAATGTTGGCCGGACCGCGGCACTCCTTGGCGAGAATCCGCGCGGCGTGCGCGAGCGCAGCCTTCGCGCCCGCATAGGCCGTCGAGCCCGGAAACAGCGCCACCGCTTGCATGCTCGCGAACAGCACGATGGCCCCGGCGGTACGGGCGGCTTTCATCCGCTCGGCCGTTTCGCGCGCGAGCAGAATGGGCCCTTCGTAGTTCACTTCGAACGAGGGCCGCAGGGCGTCGGCGATTTCCCCGCGCGCGGGCGTTCCCGCGAACACCACCAGGCCGTAGAGATTCGGAACAGAGTCCAGCAGGCGTTTTCGATCTTCCGGTTGCGTGATATCGGCGGCGACCCCGTGCTGCCGCGAGCCGATGACCACTCGCGCGCGTTCGGCCTGGAGTAGCTCGGCGGTGGCCGAACCTAGCCCGCCCGCTCCGCCCACCAGAAGGATCTCGAGACCTTCAAGCGGCAACTTCGGCGTCCTCCCGAGCGATGTAGCCGAATCCGACCACCGCCAAGAAAAGCGTCAACACTTCGCTGTCGCCCAAGTTGTATTCGAGAAAGCCTTCGGCCAGGATTGCCAGGATCACGGCGATGGCGCCGTGCAGCACGAAACGAGCTTCGGTGGAGGCCAGTTTCCCCCGGAGCGCCCGCGCGAAATCCCAAAGGATTTTTCCGATCATCCAAAAAAGCGCCAGCGCAGTGGGCAGGCCGCGCTCGGCCGCGTATTGAAGATAGATGTTGTGCAGATGTCCGTACCAGCCTTCCGGCAACGGCCGGGGAATGTCGGCGGGGACCCATTGCTCGAACTGCGCCTTGATCTGCTCGGGGCCGAGCCCGAACCAAGGGTGCGCGCGAATCATCGCGACGCCGGTTTCGCGCAAGATGGCGCGGTGCTCGTTCGAGTCGGTTTGGCCGTGCGGCTGAACAATGGAAGTCACGCGCTCGCGCAAGACCGCGGGCGAAACCAGCAGAACGAGAACGGCAGCCACCGGCACGGCGGCGACCAGCCATTTGTGCCAGAACCAAAGCAGGTACAGCAATCCGACGGGGAAGCCCAGCAGAAAAATGCTGCGCGTCAGCCCGAGCACCATGGACGCAGCCAAAACGATCGCGCACATCCATCCGGCCGTTTTCCAGCGCGGCGCGGCCGAAAAAAATAGAAAGGACGCCAGCAGCAGCAAGACGATCATCTCTTCGCCGCCGAAGGTCATCCAGTGGCTCATGAAGCCGCTGATGCGCGCGCCGATGTAGAAGTTGTAGAAGTTCTGATGCTGCTCTTGCGCGTCCCGATATTTCTGCAGGAACTGAAAGAGGCTCCGCACGGCGGAGAGAGTGGCGACCGCGGTCCACAGCAGGATGACGACCCGAATTTCCCGGATTTTTCGAAAGGTGCTGTAAACCACCAGCAGCACCGCGAGCACGAAGAATTTTCGGATTTGCGGCGTGCCTTCGCGCATGTGCCCGGAAACGAGCAGCGAAACAACCGTACCGGCGACGAACAGCGCGAGCGGGAGTTTGATGGGCGGAAGCCGAAGCGGCTCCGACGATAGCAGCAGCGCCGCCAAGGCGAGCGCCAGCAGGATCTGCGAGACCGCGATCGAGAATAAAATAGAGATGAGGGAGCCGCAGGTGAGATAGAAGGCGGCGCGGTCGAGATAAGGCTTCAAGCTTGTAGGCTAACAAGAATGGACATCTATATTCTCCGGCACGGCATCGCGGAAGACGCCCACGAGGGACAACCGGATTCGGAGCGCGCTCTCACGGCCGAGGGCAAGAAGAAACTGCGCAACGTGCTGCGGGCGGCGGCCGGCGCAGGTGTCCGGCCGTCGTTGATCCTGACCAGCCCGTATCGCCGCGCCATCCAATCCGCGCAGCTCGCCGCCGAGGTTTTGGAATACCAAGGCGAACTGGTTCGAATTCCCGCTTTGGAACCGGGCGCGTCGCCGGGCGCGGCCTGGGACGAAATTCGCACGTACCGGGATGAGCCGAGAATTTTGTTGTCGGGTCACGAGCCGCTGTTCAGCGCTCTGACCGCCCATCTGTTGAATTGCCCGACGCTCCACATCGATTTCAAAAAAGGCGGCCTGGCGTGCGTCGAGGTTGATCGAATGGGAGCGACGCCCAACGGCGTGCTGAAGTGGTATCTCGTTCCGAAGCTGGTTGGCTGAGCGGGTTAGAGTCTAAACGCCGTTGCGCTTTCTTTCGAACGGGGTTTTGAGGTACTTGGCCGCTTCTTCCTGAGCGCCTTCGGTATTGTCCTTGGTGCGGATGGCGTGGTTGTATTCGTTCACGGCGCGGTCGCGCTGGCCGGATACGTCGAAAATATTTCCGAGCTTAATGTGTGCCCACACCTCGGTCCATTTGGGCGTGAGATCGCCGTTCAACGACTCGCGAAACTCGTTGGCCGCCGATTGAAAGCTGTTCTGCAGCATGAAAACCGCACCAACGCGATAATGGGCGAGCGAACTGGAGCGATTCACGTCCAGGGCCTTCTGATATTCCTTGATGGCGTCGCTGTATTCCGAGATCGCCACGAACTGATCGCCGCGCTTGATGGCCACCGCCACGCGCATGCTGGGGCTCCACCGCAGCACCGTTCCATTGGGGTCGATGGTTACCGATTTCGGCTTGCCGAAAGTGTCCACGGAGAATTCCGACGACGTACCCACCACGTCGACGCGCTTGGTCTCTGGATTTCCTTCGGTCTCGATCTTGATGTCGACGGGCATGTGGAACGTGTCCAGGTCCTGCGTGATCTTGCCCATTACGCGGAAGCCTTGCTGCGTGCGGAACACCGTATATTCCATGCGAAACTCGGGCGCGCCGCTCGATTCGATCCATTGCACGAAGAAATATGTCAGGCTCTGGCCGTAGATCTGTTCGGCCAGGGTTCGAAAATCCGCCGTATTCACGGATTCCCAGCTATGCTTGCCGGTGAAGGTGGCCATGAGCTTCGAGAAACCTTCGTTGCCCATGATATTCCGCAGCATGTTCAGGATGGCCGCGCCCTTTCCGGCGGTGGTGGCCCAGTACTCGGGCGAATAATCTTCCAGGCGTCCGGACTGGATGAGCGGCGGGTGATCGACGGTGAGCGCTTCGACATAGGTGTCGTGAACCGCATCCTCGAAAGCGCCCGGGCCGTTGGTTTTCTCTTCCCAGAGAAGCTCGGCGTAGCGGGCGTTGCCGTTCTCGAGCCACATGTGGTCGCGGCTGACGGGAGACACCAGGTCTTCCCACCACTGCCGCGAGATGTTGTTCACGAGCAACCGCGCGGCCACCTGGTTTCCGATGGCGTGGGGCGAAAGAAATAGGATGCCGGGCGCGGCGTAGCCGTTGGGAGTGCCGTCTTCGGTTTCCACCAGCGTCAGATTCGCCTGCGGCGGCAAGCCGTAGAGGCCGGTGAGAAAGGTCATGACCTTTCCGGCTTCCTCTCCATAAGAATGCGCCATGGACTGTTTTTGCCGGAAATAGAGGGAAGTGTTTACGCCTTCCGAACTGACGCGCGTCGGATCGCCTTGGACCACCGCGATGCTGCCCGGAAATGAAGGCTTAGTGAATTGGAAGGAGTACGCCATACGGTCGGCGCCCACGCGCTCGGATTTTCCAAGGCCGCTCGCGATCACGGTGAAGCCGGAGGGAACCGTGATGCGCATGTCGGCTGAGAAGCGGTCGATGGTGTAGTCGTTGACGGGGAACCAGCGGGCAGGGTACATCAGATAGGCGAAGTCGTTCTGAATGGCGGCGAACTTGATGCCATAGACGGGCGATTCTTCCTGGCCGGTCAGGCGGCCGTCGTAGGTGAACACCAAGGTGGTGGGCTTGCCTTTGACCAGCGGAGCGGGAAGGCTCAGGCGAACCGAGAAATCCTCCTTGGATCGGGAAGAGGGGATCTCGTGGCCGGTCTCATCCACCACGCGGGAGACATTCAGGGCGCTGTTCAGCTCAAAGGACAGCGAAGAGATCTCGTTGTCCATGGCAGTGAAACGAACCTTGACGTTGGCGGTGAGCGCCTGGGTGCGCGGATTGACTTCGGCATCGATGGAATAGTTTTCGACGTCGATGCGTCCGCGCTTGATGCCGCGATCCTGGGCGGCGACGACCGACGCCAGCATCATCGACGCGATCAGGATCTTACCAGGCATGCAGCATTCCCTCATTCTTTTACGCGCGCACGACGGAACTGGACGTTACCGCCGTTCCCTCCGGCCCAGACTCCGCGTGGGGCGCGCCCTCCCAGTAGCTTTCCACGATGGAAGCCGCGACTTCCATTGGATCATCCAGCCCGGTTAATGTTTGTGCCACTCCGCGAAGCTCTTGACGCATTCTCTCGATGGCCGATTCATCGCCGAGCAAGGCGAGGGCTTCGTTCGCCAAATTCGACGCAGTCATTTCATCCTGAATCAATTCCGGCACGACGCGGCGTCCGGCCACAAGGTTCACCATCGAGAAAAACGGGACATTCACCAGATGTCTGCCCATCCACCAAGTCAAACTGTTAACGCAATAAAACGTGATCATCGGGGTTCCCAGGAGCGCGGCCTCTATGGTCACGGTGCCGCTGGCGGCCAGTGCCAAGTCTGCGCAGGCGAGGACGTCCCAGGTTTGCCCGACAAGTACTTTGATGGAGCGCTCGGAAATGCGTTTCCTCAAAATTGACCCGTCGGGCACGGTACCAGGCGGGACGGCGAGGATAAATTCGGGGCTGGGGGCGCGGCCGGATTTTCGGATAAGCTCGACGGTTTCGAGCAGAACCGGGATGTGGCGGGCGGCTTCGCCTTCGCGGCTGCCCGGAAGCAGAGCTACTAAGGGCGTACCGTCGGGGATTCCGTGGCGCTTGCGAAGGTCGTGGCGGCTGGCGGACGGCTTGATCAGACCGGGCAGAGGGTGGCCGATGTAGGCGGCGTCCATGCCATTGGCCTTGAAGAAATCCACCTCGAACGGGAAAATGCACAGCAGCCGATCGATGGTTCGGCGCATGCGCGGCAGACGGCCTTTCCTCCAAGCCCAAACCTGCGGCGCCACCAGGTAGACGACCGGAATTCCGAGCTTCTTGAGTCCGCGCGCGAGGCGAAGATGGAAATCGGGGCTATCGGTGAGGATAGCGACGTCGGGGCGTTCGCGGCGGGCGGCTGCGAGCAACTTCCGATATTCGCCGTAAATACGGGGGATGTGGGTGACCACCTCGACCAATCCGACGACGGCCAAGCTGCTGGAATCGACGACGGGGCGGACGCCGGCTTGTTGCATGCGGGGTCCGGCGCACCCGAAGAAGTCGAGGTTTGGTTCGCGGCGTCGGAGCGCTTTGACCAGGCTCGACGCATAGAGGTCGCCCGATGCCTCACCGGCCGAGATCAAGACTCTGCGCGCCACTTCCTCTAGTCTAGCGAAGGTTCCGGGCGGACGCGGGCGAGCGGGGCTGGGCGCGTCCTGGTTGATACGGGCCATCGTGATGTCGGCCAAGGGCTTAACGGTGCTTTGAGAAGCGCGGCTGCCCCTTCGCGTTGGGTTCGTTTTATCATTTTTTGTTTCGCGCGAGCGGGCGGAGCCGCTGATGTCTGTGCGGGGAAGCTCGGCTTGCGCGTCCATCTGGACAAGTTTACGTTGGTGGCGCGGGAACGGCTGGAGGGCGGTGGAGGTAACTGGTAGTCAGATGGGCGGGATTCGACTGCTTCGGGACTGTGATTGAAACTTCCGTGCGATCCGCTTCTCGCGATAGCGTCGCCTTAATGCGAGGAACGGCCAAAGAGGCAGACGCGCCAGAAGGCGTAGCCGAAATAGGAGCCACTCCGGCGCGAGTGCGAGCACCAGGCTTAACGGTGGCTCGAGGGTAGAGTTCGAGTGGTCGAAGAATTGAACGTGAGTGCCAGAAAGCTCAACAGAAAGAGCTGGTTTATAACGGAGCGTCTCAAGGCGAGGAAATTTTCCGAACCGCGCCAGCAGGGGTTCCACAATGAACACCTGGCCCCGAACGCTGAAGGTAACCCATGCGTGTCCCGCGCCGTATCTTCACGCGGAACCAGCGACGAAGCGGGCGTTATAGCCGAGACTCAGGAGCTGCCGGCAGGTCCAAAGGGCGAAATCGTCACAATCGCCGCGACGAACCCGCTCGAACTCCTCCGGCGGCATCCAGTGGTCTTTCATTCCGAACTGCTCCACGTCGGATACGTACCGGCAGGTCCTCAAAAAGGCGCGGATTTCATCGACGTCCCGGCAGACGATTTTCAAAGGCTGGCTCAGGAAGGAACCCATCGGACGTCCGACAACGGAGGGGTGACGCTTTTTGCTCGGCCGCGATTTGCGCCTACCCTCGAAGTCATAGAATCCTGGAATGACTTCCGCGATCACGGCGTGTTCCGGCCAGGTTGCCTCGACGATTGCGTCAACGACGCTCTCTTCAGGCCTGGCGCCAAGCGCGGTTCAAAAGCCTGCAGCGCGAGGATGAAACGCGGGCGCATGGTTCCCATTATGCACTCGGAAGGAACCGGGCACGAATTTTCCGCCGCTGTTTAGCTATACTGCGTCTCAGCGCGGTTCCCCTGTTTGTAGCTGTGCGCGGGCCTGAACAGGAGGGGCCGACTATGAACCGAAATCAAATTCAGTGGGCGCTCGCCGCGATTCTCACCGCCGCGGGGGCGTTTCCAGCGTGGGCGCAGGCGCGCGCATTGCCCTCTGGCGACGTCCAAGCGATCTATCAGCGGCTGCTGGAGAAAATCAAATCGATCAAGATTTTCGACCACCACGCGCATCCCGGATATGGCGACGATTCCGACGTGGACGCTCAAGCCACCCCGCCCCAACACTTGCCCTTGCGCGAGCGCGAGACGAATCCGGAACTGGTGGCGGCGGTGAAGGCATTGTTCGACTATCCGTATTCGGATCTGTCCGAAGAGCACATGCGCTGGTTGCAGGAGCGCTCGGCCGCTGCTGAGAAGGCGGGCGGCACGGGTTATTGGGACCGCATCCTGGACCAGTGCGGCATCGAGTCCGGTGTGGCGAATCGCGTGGCGATGGCGAGTTATCTGGACCCGAAACGGTTTCGATGGGTGTTTTTCGCCGACTCGTTCCTGTTTCCCTTCGACAACAAAATCGTGACCGGGGAAAATCCGGACGAAGGCGTGTACATCCCGCTGCAGGAGAAAGTGCTGCATCGCTACATGCAGCAGGCCGGCATCAGCCGACTGCCCGACAGCTTCGATGCTTATCTCGCGTTCGTTTCCCGGATCCTGGAAGAGAACCAGAAAAAGGGCGGCATCGCCGAGAAGTTCGAGGCAGGCTACTTCCGTTCGCTCTATTTCGCCGATCCGCCGCGCCAGGCCGCTGCCGGCGTCTATCAGAAATTTCATGGGGGCGGGGTCCCCACACCGGAGGAATACAAGACGTTCCAGGATTATGTTTTTCGATACCTGGTCACGGAGGGCGGGCGGCTGCATTTGCCCGTGCACATTCACACGGCGGTGGGGGAAGGCGACTACTTCAGCCTGCGGAAGGGCGACGTTCTCAATCTGGAGAACATCGTGAAAGACCCGCGCTACCTCAACACAACCTTCGTCCTGATCCACGGCGGCTATCCGTATTTTCGGGAGGTGATCTGGCTGGCGTCGATGAAGAATGTGTACCTAGACAGCTCGGAAATCGAAACGCTGGTCTACCCTTCGGAGCTGAAGAATGTCCTGAAGTTTTGGCTGGAGACGTACCCCGACAAGATCACGTTCGGCACGGACTCGTACCCGTACAGCGCCGCTCTGGGTTCGGAGGAGACGTACTGGCTGGGCGTTTACTCGGCGCGCGACGCGCTTGCGGCCGCGCTGGCCGAGATGGTGGCCTCGAACGAAGTAACCGAAGACAAGGCGCTCGAGATGGCTCGCGGCTACTTGCACGACAATGCGGTGCGGCTTTATCCGCCCGCGCCGCGATAACGCGGGGCTCGTCAGAAGGGCGTGCGCATGGCCCACTTGCCCGTTTCTTTGTCCTTGTAGAAGTTCGCGCTGGGGATGTTGTTGTACATCGACGCGCCGATATTGGTGGACGAGACCTTGACGGTGAAGGTGCAGTTGAAACCCTGCGGCGTCGGCTTGTCGCAAGCTTCTTTCTTGAAGAAGTCGATCCGGAT
>JBEKHQ010000047.1:0-9610 GCA_050012195.1 Bryobacteraceae bacterium
TTCTCCTCATCGCTCTCGGGCGCGAGCGGCGACGCGACATCGGAAGCGAGCACCGCCAGGTAAACGCTGCGCGTGACGTCGTGCTCGTCGCTGGTCATGTCGAGTCCGCTCGACGTCGGCCCAAAATTGGTGCTGGCCGTGAAGTAGAGATATTTTCCGTCCTTGTCGAATGCCGGATAGCGGGCGTCGCTCATTCCATCCGTTACCTGCGTGCTGTTTCCGCCGGAGATCGAATAAATCGAGATCGCGTGCATTCGGTTAGGCAGGAATTTGACGAACGCGAGCCATTGCGAATCCGGCGACCAAGCGAGATCGCGTTCGGCGTCGTTGGAAGAATCGGTATCGATCTTGGTCAGCTTGCCGGAAGCGATCTCGACGTCCCACACATTCAGTTGGTTGTCGTTGAACGCTACGTGCTTGGAGTCGGGCGACCAGCGCGGCTCGAAATAGAATGCTGATTTGCCCGCGAGCGGAATCTTGCGGATCTCGCCCGCGCCGCTCTGCGACTGGATGTGCAAGGCATATTCGCCGGATTCGTCGGAAAAATACGCGATGGATTTGCCATCGGGCGACCAAGCGGGCGTGCGTTCCATCACTCCCTGGGTGTTGGTCAAATCGCGAATATCTCCTTTTTCGGCCGGTGCGGTAAGGATTTCGCCGTGCGCTTCGAAGACGATCCGCGCGCCGCTCGGGGAAATGCGTGCTCCGCGAATCTCGCGCGCGACATTCTGGAAGTGCGGCCGAACCTCCGGCAGGTCCGTCGTGATCTCGATAGGGACATGATTACTTTTGCCGCCGGCGAGATCGTAAATATAAATCTGGCCGAACTGCTCGTACACGATTCCGCCCGGCCCCGCGCTGGCGGAGCTGATGTCCTTGCCGGTGTTCTTGACGAGCTCGGTTACGGTCTTGGTTTTCGGATCGTAGCGGAACAGCGTCATGGGACCGTTGCGATCGGACAAGAAGTAAATCTTGTCGCCGATCCACATGGGAGCGATGTCGTTGGAATCCTTGCGGGGAATCTTTTCCGTGCTCAAGTCCGACATATTGACCAGCCACAAATAGCTGGCTTCCCCGCCCCGATAGCGCCGCCAGGCGACGTAATTGTTGAGGCCGGTGGCGAATTGGCCGCCATCCACCGGCGCATAAACCATGTGCTGGCCGTCCGGCGAATAGGCGCCGAACGTGGCCATCGGGAGCGGCACGACTTCCGGCAAGCCGCCCTCGGGCGAGACGGTGTAGAGCTGGTTGTAGCGCGAGTAGCTGAGGCGATTCGAGCGAAACAGGATGCGCCGCCCATCCGCGGTCCAGCCCACCACGCGGTCGGCGGCGGGATGATAGGTGACGCGCTTGGGGACGCCGCCCGCCATCGGCATGCTGAACACGTCCACGTTGCCGTCGTATTCACCGGTGAACGCGATGGTGTCACCGGAGGGCGAAATGGCCGCTTCTGTCTCGACGCCGGAACCCCCGGTCAGCCGTGTGGCCACGCCGCCTTGACGGGCGACTTTCCACAGATCGCCCGCATAAGTGAACACGATTTCCGTCTTATTCATGGCCGGCTTTTGCAATAGGCGCGGACTATCGCCGGCGAAGACAAAAGGCGCGCAGGTGCACACGCTGACAACCAGGGCGAAACTCTTCATGGATCAACCTCTGGAAGCCAGTGTAGCGCTGTTTGCCGACGCGTTCTTCGAGCTCTACGCGCCCTGCTTCAATTCCAACGCGGGGGCAGGCTGGTAACCTCCCGGCACGATGCGCGCGGCGATCGACAGCCGATTCCAGGCGTTGATCGTCGCCACCAATAGTGTCAGGTCGGACAATTCCTTGTCGCTGAATTGCGAGGACGCTTCCCGATAGACCGCTTCCGGCACGTGTCCTTCGGTGATCCGCGTGACAGCCTCGGCCCAGGCCAGCGCAGCGCGTTCGCGATCCGTGTAGTACGGGCATTCGCGCCAGGCATCGAGCGAATACAAGCGCTGCTCGTTCTCTCCGGCGGCGCGCAGATCCTTCCAGTGCATGTCCAGACAGTAGGCGCATCCGTTTATCTGAGAGGCGCGCAGTTGGACCAGATACATCAGCGGCTTCTCCAAGCCGCACTGCCCTAGATATTGCTCGGGGCCCTCCATCGCTTCGTAGACGCCTGGAGCCTGCTTGGCGTAATTGAATCGTGCTTGCATGCTTCCTCCTATTCGTGCCTTTCTAGTTTGCGGTTTTCGTATATCGCCAGAAACAATGCGCCCGCGGACGCGGAGAACACCGAGTAATCCAGCGGAGATTTGAAGCCGAAAGAGATCGCCATCGCAGTGCCGAAGAGCGCCAGCAGAACCGCGCTGCCTAACGCCGTCCAGCGCAGCCATAGGCCGAGGATCAGCGCGATGCCGAAGCCGAATTCGAAGCAGGTGGCGGCCCAACCAAGGAACGGGATCGAGAACGCGGGCATGAACGAGTTGACTTTCGCTGTGAAGCGCAAGAATCCGTCGAAATTGCCGTAGCCGACGTTCCTGCCCCGATACAAACCGAAGCGGTCGGCAATGCCGGACAGAAACGAAGCGCCGAGCGCAATTCGTAAATAGAGGACACCCCAACGCTCCCAACGCACGGCTATTTTCCCGCCTCTGCCGGCGGCGGGACCGTCAGCGGCGTTTCGTGATCGCACGTGAGGATAGCCACGAATCGCGCCCGCTCCGTTTTGCTCGCGTTCGCGGAGACCGCATGCACACCGTTGGGAGCTTCGTAGAAACTTTGGCCGGCTTTATAAGTCGCCTCCGGCTCGCCTTTCACCTGCATCCGGACAGCGCCTTCGATCACGTAGCCGATCACGGCACAAGGATGGCTATGGGCTCGGGACGACTCCCCGGGTCCGTAAGTCACTTCCACGACGTGGGCCACCAAGTGGCTGCCATCCAGCGCCGGCAGAGCATGCTCGAAAGCGATTCGAGCCTCTTCGCCGCCGCCGACGCCCACCGCGCATAAAATAGTCGCAGCCGCGATCACCCATCTCTTGGCCCTTATAGTCATGCTGATCTCCTGACACCCACAGTACCCCGAGGTGGTCCACCACAACAGATCCACTTTCGGTATTCTGGCTGTACCACTTACCATGGCCAAAAGCGCTCCCGGATTCGACCTCGCCCTTCCTTTGCGGGACGCGGAACTGCCCGCCTATCGCCTGCTCTACGAGGCTCTGCGGTCCGAGATCCTGAGGGGGCGGCTGGGCCCGGGGGCCCGTCTTCCGTCGACCCGCGATCTCTCCCGGCAGTATCAACTCTCGCGCGGCACCATTGTGAACACCTTCGAGATGCTCAAAGCGGAAGGCTACCTGGAAGGCAGCGTCGGGTCCGGCACTTATGTCAGCAAGGTGTTGCCCGACGAATTGCTGCACGTGAATCCCAACCGGCGGCGCGCGGGCGATCGCCAGCCGCCCGTCCGGCGAAGACCGCGGCGGCGAGTGTCTGCCTATGCCCAGCGCGTCCGGTTGTTCCCCTCGTTTGACCTGGGCCCGGCCCGTGCGTTTCGCGCGAACATGCCCGCGTTGAATCTGTTTCCCGCCGGCCATTGGGCGCAGATTTCGGCCCGCCGCCTACGGCGGGTCTCGACGAATCTGCTGTTGGGTTGCGATCCCCTGGGATACCGTCCGCTGCGCGAAGCAGTGGCCGGTTACCTGACCGCTTCGCGCGGGGTGCGCGCCGCCCCGGAACAAATCGCAATCGTATCGGGCGTGCAGGAGGCGCTCGATCTGGCCGCGCGGCTGCTTCTGAATCCCGGCGATCGGGTGTGCATGGAGAATCCGGGATATATCGGCGCGGCGATGGTGTTCGAATCCGTGGGCGCCAGGATTTCGCCCATGAGCCTGGATAGCGAAGGCATGGAACTGCGCGCGCCGGGTCTTCGCGGAGCGCGATTGGCGTACGTCACTCCCGGCCACCAGTTTCCACTGGGCATCAGCATGAGTCTGCCGCGACGGCTACAGTTGTTGGAATGGGCGGCAAGCTCCGGCGCGCTTATATTCGAAGACGACTACGACAGCGAATATCGTTATGCGGGACGGCCGGTTCCGGCATTGCAGGGTCTGGATCGCGCGGGTTCGGTGCTGTTTGCGGGGAGCTTCAGCAAGGTGTTGTTTCCCGCTCTGCGTCTTGGATACCTGGTGATCCCCGAGGATCTGGTGGATCACTTCGCGGCCGCCAAATCGGTCACCAGCCGCCATGCGCAGTTGATGGATCAAGCGGTGTTGTGCGACTTCATTACCGAAGGGCACTTCGGGCGGCACCTGCGGCGCATGCGAGGGGTGTACGCGGAGCGATTGTCGGTTTTGCTCGGAAGCGCGCGCGAAAGGCTCGCGGGGTTGCTCGAAATCTCGGGCGTCGAGGCAGGATTGCAAACCGTGGGATGGCTGCGCGATGGAATCACCGGCGAAGCGGCCGCGCGCGCCGCCGCAGAGCGCAATGTGGACGTCATTCCGCTCAGCCGCTACACGCGCGGCAGGATTATGCGGGAAGGGCTGCAATTGGGTTTCGCGGCCATGGACTCGCGCGAACTCCAGCGCGGCGTGGAGCAACTGGCGCTGGCGCTCGAGGCCGCCGCCCGGCACTAATCGGCGCGGACTGCGGGCAAATCCACCAGATGCTCGGCCAGGAACCAAACCTGTAGCTCGTTGGTTCGCAGCAGGTCGCCTACCAGCAGATCGTTAGTGCCTTGGTCGCCGTTGTCGCCGGCTTTGTCTGCTGCTTCGCGTACCTCCTTCAGGATCAGTTCGTGCGCGCTGAGCAGCCTCGAAATCTGAGCCGGAACTTCTTCGCGCCCGCGCGGCGGCCGTTCCAGGTTGGTCATTTCCGCCGATTCGGAGCAACCCGACTCGTCGAGCGCGATCGGCATTCGGATAACGCTGTGGAAATCCTGCACCGCCGGGCCCGATTCTCCAACGATGGGCTGCGCGGAAATCGCCGTTTTGCGGCCTGTTGCATGCGCGGTGAATCCCACAATCGGACACCGCGCCGAGCGAAGCCGTTCATGCTATCAACAGCTTAGACGGGCATCGCGCGTGCAGTAGAATTCGAACAGACATGAGTATTCTTTGGTTGGACTTCCGTTACGCCTTGCGAGGGCTGAGCAAGAGCCCGATGTTCGTTCTGGTGGCTTTGCTTTCGCTGGGGTTGGGAATCGGCGCGAACACGGCGATCTTCAGCCTGCTGGATCAGGCGCTGCTGCGCATGCTTCCGGTGCGGCATCCCGAGCAGCTCGTAATCTTCAGCACGCCAGGACCGCGGCAAGGCCACATCGATACCAGCTACAACGATAAAGTCACGTTTTCCTATCCCGCTTATCGCGAGATGCGCGATCGAAATCAGGTTTTCAGCGGCACTATGGCCCGCTACCCGGTGAGCTTCAGCCTCAGTTGGCGCGATCGGACGGAGCGCATCACGGGCGAGCTGGTTACTGGGAATTACTTCGACGTGCTCGGCGTGGGCGCTGCCATCGGCCGGACGTTCATCGCGGACGATGACCGCGTCCGGGGAGCGCAACCGGTGGTGATGCTGAGCTACCCGTATTGGAGGAGCCGCTTCGGAGGCAATCCGGCGGTCTTGAATCAGACCATTTTATTGAACAACCACCCGATGACCATCATTGGCGTGGCCGAGAACGGATTCAAGAGCGTGGGAACCACCGAAGCGCCGAAGGTGTTCGTGCCCGTCGAAATGCACGGCCAGATGTTTTCCGGCCAAGACGATCTCGACAGCCGCCATTACATGTGGCTGAATGTGTTTGGGCGCTTGAAGCCGGGCGTGAGCCGAGCGCAGGCCGAGGCCCAGATGAACGGCTTGTGGCGTCCGCAGCTGGAGTTGGAAGTTAAGGATTTCCCCGGCATGTCGCAGGCGGCAAGAACCCGCTATGTGAACCAGCATCTGTCGTTGCTGGCCGCGGGCAAAGGCATCTCGGCCGCGCCCGAGAGTTTCGGGACAGCGATGGCGGTGCTGATGGGCATGGTGGGAGTGCTGTTGCTGATCGCCTGCGCCAATGTCGCGAATCTGCTGATGGCGCGCGCGACGGCCCGCGAGAAGGAAATCGCGATTCGCATCGCTCTGGGCGCGGGACGCATGCGGATAATCCGGCAGTTGTTGGTGGAGAGCCTGCTGCTGGCCTTGGGTGGAGGCGCGCTGGCCGTTCTGCTGGCTGCCTGGACCGGCCAGGCGCTGCTGAGCTTTCTGCCGTCCGATCCGGCCGCCGCGGGTATCTCGGCCGACCCCGACGCGCGAGTGCTGCTCTTTACCCTGGGTTTGTCGATCATCACTGGAGTTCTGTTTGGGCTGGTTCCCGCGCTTCAAAGCACGCGCCAAGGTGTCGCGGACACTCTCAAAGAACAGGCCACTGCGTTGGCCGGCGGCCACGTCCGGGCCCGCAAGATCCTGGTGGTTTCCCAAGTTGCGCTGTCGTTGATTTTGCTGATCGAATCGGGATTGTTCGTCCGCAGCCTGGGCAACGTCACCAATATCGACGCCGGCTTTCCCACCGATCATCTGCTTGAATTCACGATGCAGCCGTCCTTCAGCGGCTACAACAACGCCCGCACGCTGTCGTTGTACAGCGAACTCCAGGACCGCATCTCGGCTTTACCGGGAGTTCGCGCGGTGGCCATGAATGAGCTCCCCGTGCTGGCGGGCGACAACGCAATGTCGAGCATCGACGTTCCCGGATATCAGCCGAAAGAAGGCGAGAGCCGGTCGGTGGGCGAGAATTTCGTCGGCCCTGGATACTTCGCCGCCATGGGAATCCCGCTGATGACCGGGCGCGACTTCGCCAAGCAGGACACGGCTTCGTCGCCGAAGGTCGCGGTGATCAACGAAGTGATGGCGAAATACTACTTCGGCAACCAGAGCGCACTCGGGCGGCGGCTCAAATTGGATAAGGATCCGATTGAGATTGTCGGCGTGGTGCGCGACACCAAGCACGTGGATCTTCGCGAGAAAAGCGGGCGCTTCATGTATTTTCCGTACACGCAGTACCCCGCCGACCCGCCCATGACGGTGTACGCCCGCACTACTCGGGACCCGCTCTCGATGGCGAACCTCATCCAGCAGCAGGTGCGTCAACTGGATCCGAACTTGCCCGTCTTCAGCGTGATGACCATGCAGCAGCAGATCAACGAATCCATTTTCGCGGATCGTCTGGTGGCCGCTCTCTCCGGAGCTTTCGGCGCGCTGGCAACCGTGCTCGCCGCCGTGGGCCTCTACGGCGTGATGGCGTACACGGTGGTGAGGCGCACGCGCGAGATCGGACTTCGCATGGCGCTTGGCGCCGACCGCCGGCAGGTGCTCCGCCTGGTGATGAAGGAGGTGGCGATGGTCGCCGGCATCGGCATCGGGATTGCCCTCGCTGTGGCTCTAGGCCTCGGGCGCGTGACCGCATCGCTGCTTTTCCAAGTGACCGGCCATGATCCTGCGGTCTTCGTGGCCGCAACAGCGGCGCTGGCGTTCGTGGCATTGCTGGCCGGTTATATTCCCGCGATTCGCGCCACGCGGATCGATCCGCTGGTGGCACTGCGCCAGGGATAGCCGGGACGAGCCGCCTCTAAGGATTGGGACTTTAGTTTAGGTCGGTTTAGGACGGTCTGGTACGTTCTGCACTTTTGATGTTTTCGGCCTTCGGTGATCATTAGGGTGGGGTAACCACCGATGATCTACGATCCAGCAAAGTTCTACGTGTGGCGGGCGCCGGGCACGCTGTTCTCGATCCACCTGAGCCTGGATGTCATCAACAGGCTCAACCAAGCCCGCGCCCAATGCGAGGGCGACATTTGCGCGGTGCTGCTCGGTTACTCCATGGTCTCCCCGCAACAAGCCAGTTTCGTGGACGATTTTGCGCTGCTTCCGGGGAGCTGGGATCTCACGGGAGGGGCCTACTCGAAGGATCTCGAAGAGACTCGCGCGGACATCGTGCGCAAGCTGGCGGGAGGAGCGGAGAACGGACATCATGCGATAGGTTTCTGTCGCTGGCAGCAAGAAGGACCGCTCGAATTGACGGGCGCCGACTTCGCCGCCGCGCAGCGATTCTTCGCCGAAGCGGACAATATTCTTCTGCTGATTCGATCTCAGTCCTACCAGATCGGCGAGGCCGCCTTGTTTTACTGGGACGAAGGAAAGCTCCAAGTCCCGGAAGCGTTCAGTCATTTTCCGTTTGACGTCGGCAAGCTCACTGCGTTCGAAGGAGAACCCGCTCCGAGGGAACGGCGAACGGCCGCCGAGCCTCCGCCGCCGACGCCGCGATCCTGGTCGCAAAGCTCGGGAGAACCCATCCGCTGGCTGCGCCTGTTGACGCTCAGCGGTATACTGTCGATCGGAATTGCAGCGGCGCAATTGGCCCTCGTTCATAACCGGCCCGCCGCCGCGCAGCCCCAGACGCCTGCGGCCATTGAGTCGGCGCCGATTCTTGGCCTGAAAGCTACCTGGCTCGGAAAGCAATTGCAAATCCGTTGGAATCACGACGCGAAGGCGATTCCGCATGCCACCAGAGGCCAAATGAGAATCACCGATGGCGGCCAGACGGAAGTGATCGAATTCGAGCAGCGCCAGTTGCAGGACGGCGCGGTGTCTTATACGCCGTTCACCAACGACGTGAACATCCGGCTGGAGATCGGCGGCCCCGACGGCGGCGGCACGACCGAGTCTGTCCGCGTGGTCGCGATCCCTTAAGGCCGATCAGACCAACCTGACGTTGCGCTCGATGGTCTTGATGACGCTGTCCATCTTCCCGTTCCACACCTGTTTGGCCATGCTGAGGGTGAAGCCCACGGCCGCGTGGAACGGAACGTGCGACGGCAACGACAGTGCATAGGGATCAACCACCGCATCCACAACCACCGGGCCGTCCTTGTAGGCAAGCGCCTCCGCCAGCCCTTCCCGCACGTCGCCGGGTTCTTCGATGCGGATGCCCTTTGCGCCCATCGCCTCGGCGACTTTGGCGAAATTCGGGTTCTTGAAATCGACTCCGAACGGGACCACGCCGGCTTCCTGCATTTCGATTTTCACGAAGTCGAGCGATTCGTTGTTAAGAATGATCTGCACCACCTGCGTCTTGCGCTGCACTTGGGTCAGCAGGTCGCCGAGGCCTAACATCGTGAACCCTCCGTCGCCGCACAGCGCGATGGTCTGGCGTCCTGGGAAAGCAAGTTGCGCGCCGAATGCGTTGGGAGCGGCATTGGCCATGGAGGCCCAGGAAAACGAGCCGAAGATCCGCCGGTTTGTCGCGCCTTTCAGATGCCGAGCCGCCCAGATGACGGCCGTGCCGGTGTCTACGAAGAACATCGCGTCGTCGGAGGCGAGCTCGCTCAAGGTCGCGGCCAGAAATTCCGGACGGATCGGCTTGATGTCCGGTCCTTTGTGGACGTAGTGTTGCAGCAGTTCGTGGAACGAGTCGGTCTCGGCCAGGCGCTTTTCGAGAAAGCCGCGGTCGGTCTTGTCGCGGAGCTTGGGCAGCAGCGCGGCAACGGTGGCCTGGACGTCGCCCACCAGCGCCAAATCGACGGCTGTCCGCCGTCCAATGTGTTTCGGGTTCCGATCGATTTGGACTTTCTTGACTTTGTCGCCCGGCAGAAACTCGGAGAACGGAAAAT
>JBEKHQ010000048.1:0-9555 GCA_050012195.1 Bryobacteraceae bacterium
CTTTTGCTCGTTGGTCTTTTGCTTGAGCTGGGACGTTTGCAGGGAGAACTTCTCGGCGACAGCCTTAACGATACACTCGATCGTGATTCGCTTCTCCTGACCGTGAGTCAGGTGCTTTAACACCTGCTGCGCCATCGGCAATGTCACGGGCGTTCCGGTTACCGAGGAGTAGGCGATCAGCTTAATTAACGCGCCTTCCAGTTCGCGAACATTTGACTTCGTTTTTGTCGCAATGAAGATCCGCACTTCTTCGGGCAGTTTGATTCCTTCAGCATCGGCTTTCTTATCGAGAATCGCCATCTTGGTTTCCAGATCGGGCGGCTGTACGTCCACGAGTAAACCCCACTCGAAACGAGAGCGGAGTCTTTCTACCAGTCCCGGCGTGCTTTTGGGCGAGGAATCGCTAGACACGACGATCTGTTTTTGATGCTCGAAAAGCTCGTTGAAGGTGTGAAAGAATTCTTCCTGCGTGCCTTCCCGGCCGGCCAGGATCTGGATATCGTCGATCAGCAGGACGTCGGCGGAGCGATAATGCCGGTGGAAAAGCTGCATGCGATCGCTCTTGATGCAGCCCACCATTTCATTCATGAACCGCTCGCTGGAGGTGTAGACGATCTTCATGCTGGCGTAGTGATCCACCAGGGAGCGTCCAATCGCGTGCATGAGATGAGTCTTACCCATTCCAGTTCCGCCGTAGATGAACAGCGGGTTGTAAGTGCGCGACGGATTCTTGGCCACCGCTTGAGCGGCGGCGTGGGCGAATTGATTGCAGGAACCCACTACGAAGCTGTCGAAGGTGAACTTCGGGTTCAGGCTGATGGATGGCGCGAAGTCGATTTCGTGCTTGTCGTCCCAACCGGCCGCGCGTTGCGGCGCTGAATCCTGGATCTCGAGCACCACTTGCTTCATGGGCGGATCCAGTTCGCGAATCGCGGACGCTATTTCCATTGCATACTCCTGTTCGATCCAGTCCTTGGTTGCGCGGTTCGGAACCCCCACCCAAAGCTTGCCCGCTTCGTGCTTGAGGAAAACCGTCTTGGCGAGCCAGTTCTGATAGGCTTCCACCGTGATCTTGTTGGATATCCGATCTCTTACTTGTTCCCAGGCGTTCATTGGCTTGTCACAATCGGCGTACGTTATGCACACCTTTTCCACATCTGTGGAAAATCCTAGTCATCAACTCTTCGATTCTGGTAGGGAACCGACTGATCAACGAAACGCGGGAGCGAGCAAATGAAAGATGTTCATTCCCGTGTTGCGAAAGTCAGTCTAGCACAAATTTTCCACTTGGAGCCTACTATTTTCAGGACTGTTAACGGCATTGTTTTCAATGTTTTACATAAAACAGTATGGCAGCGAATTGTCTCGCGCCTCGCAGCGCCGAAATTATGAATACTAGGTAAACCCCGAGGCGGCCGAGGCTTGTCTCCGTCCATTTGACAGCCCCGCATGGCGGGCGCGACAATGAGATCGATTAGCGGGAGTAACTCAGCTGGTAGAGTGCAACCTTGCCAAGGTTGATGTCGCCGGTTCGAATCCGGTCTCCCGCTCCATTCCTTTCAGGCCCGGAACATCCCATTGAATAACCGCCGGCACGAACGCGCACCACATTAGCCAGATGTGGATTTGGGTTGATAGAAGACGACTTGATAGTCTTCTAATTTCTCGCTTGTACCCTCGATCAACTCCACGACGAATTGCCTCCCCGGGAAGTCACGGGCCAGCTTGGCCGCCCATGTCTCTTTGAGAGTCTGTCCAATGAATTTGATCTGCGCCTCCGTGGCATCGCGCCAAATTCCGGGATGTTGGAGGTGAAGGATATGAAAGTGATTCAGGGAAGCCTCCACGGTTTGCTTGTTTCCCTTTGTGGAGCCGAGCCAACTTGAGACAGCTTTTTCGTCCACTTCCTCCTCAGGAAATACCATGCCGTCGAATTCCACGAATGAGGGCCAGAATATGGTGAGATAGCCGATCGCCAAAGGATAGCGACCTTCACTGGCTGCCAATTGGTCCGGTGAGATAGGCGACGCCCAGGTTTTCAGTTCGGGTATGAGATCATTCCAGTCCATGTGTTTCTCTATGCCTCGAGCCCGGAGGAGAGCAAAGACAACTTTAGCCGCTACAGTGTCCAACGGGCAATACCGGGAAAAGCCGCTGCTACGAAGGCACGAGCTTTTATTCAATTTGCCGTCGTCGAATCCCGTCTCCCGCTCCATTCCTTTGGAACAACCCTGATCAGCGATGCGTACCGCTTAACGGAGGATTGCGATGCTCGGTTTCCTGCTGTGGTGCATCCTGTTCGTGCTGTGCTGGCCGCTGGCGCTGGTGGCGCTGTTCCTCTATCCGATCGTCTGGCTGATCTTGCTGCCGTTCCGCATCGTCGGAATCGCCGTCGGCGGAGCGCTCGAGCTCGTGTGGGCGCTTGTCACGCTGCCGCTGCGCGTGATCCGCCGCATCGCATAAAGCCTTTCTGTCCCGCCCGCCTCGCGCATTACAATAAAGCGATGCCAAGTTTCGCGGGTGTGGACTACTTTCTCATCGATTCGCTTTTGACCGACCAGGAGCGGCTGGTGCGCCAGACCGCGCGGCAATTCGTGGAGGATCGTGTGATCCCGCAGGTGCGCGATTGTTTTCGCGACGGCCGCTTCCCGCGCGAGTTGATCCCGGAGATGGGCCGGCTTGGATTCCTGGGAGCGAATCTGGAAGGCTACGGCTGCGCGGGAATGAGCAACGTGGAGTACGGCCTGCTGATGCAGGAGCTGGAACGCGGCGACAGCGGACTGCGCAGCTTCGCTTCGGTGCAGGGCGCGCTGGTGATGTATCCGATCCTGACCTACGGCTCGGAGGAACACAAACAGCGCTGGCTGCCGAAGCTCCAATCCGGCGAAGCGGTGGGATGTTTTGGACTTACCGAGCCCGGTTTCGGATCGAACCCGGCCGGCATGAAGACTCGCGCTGTCAAAGACGGCGCGCACTGGATTCTGAACGGCGAGAAAACGTGGATCACTAACGGCAACATCGCGGACGTGGCGGTGGTGTGGGCCCGCGCGGAAGAAGGGATTCGCGGGTTCGTGGTGGAGAAGGGTACCAAGGGATTCACTGCTTCCGAGCTGCACGGCAAAATGTCGATGCGGATGTCGGTGACGTCCAGCCTGGCGTTTTCGGACTGCCGCGTGCCGGAATCAGCCATGCTCCCTTGCGCGAAGGGATTAAAAGGGCCGCTCGGCTGCCTTTCGCAGGCGCGCTACGGGATCGGTTGGGGCGTTATCGGCGCGGCTATGGATTGTTACGAGACCGCGCGGCAATACAGCATTCTTCGCAAGCAGTTCGACGATCAGCCCATAGCCAGTCATCAACTGGTGCAGGAGAAGCTGGCTGACATGGTCACTGAGATCACCAAGGCGCAATTGCTGGCGCTGCACGCCGGTCGGTTGAAGGACGAGGGAAAGATCGAGCCCGCGCATATTTCGATGCTGAAGCGCAACAACGTGCGAATGGCGCTCGATTGCGCGCGCCAGAGCCGCGACCTGCTGGGCGCCAACGGCATCATGGACGAATATCCACTGATGCGCCACATGTGCAATCTGGAAACGGTGAAGACTTACGAGGGCACCGACCACATCCACACGCTGGTGATCGGCGAGCGGGTGACGGGAGTCGCGGCGTATAAATAGTTTTCAGCGGGCCCCCGCGCGATTGATCTGCGCGATCTGCGTCTCCGTCCGCTGGATCATCCGCTTCCAAACCGAATCGGGATCCGCATGGAACACGTTCGCCGCGTCCGCCGCGAAGATGTGCCATCCGCCCAGGTCCACTTCGTGCTCCAATTGCCCCGGCCCCCAGCCCGCGTATCCGACATAAACGTGAAAAGCGTTTGGCCCGATACTCGAGGCCAATGTCTTCTCCAGCGCCGTTTTGGTCGAGACCAGATACACATCGCCGAACACGTGTTTGGCTTCGTCCGGCGGACTGGACGATTTGAGCAACGCCAGGATCGTGTTCAGCTCCACCGGTCCGCCGACGTACGCCGGATCATCGCGCGTCTTGGCGGCCTTCAAATCCTGGAACACGCGTGAGAGCGGAACATCGGTCCTGTGGTTGACTACCAGGCCCATGGCGCCTTGCTTCTCGTCATAGCTAACCAGCAGAACCACGGTTTCGGCGAAGTTAGGATCGCCCAGGTCGCGGCTCGCCACAAGAAACTTGCCCGCGGCGAGGTCATCGCAAAGGCCCGGGCTCCGGGTCAGCGCGAAAACGAACAAGGCGAGCATCCACCGCGACGCCATATCTTAATTCTAGACCCGCTTACGCGGGCGTTCCGTCGGGTTTGGTAAAGATTATTCGCGCTCGATGATGGTGGCGTTGGCCATCCCACCGCCTTCGCACATGGTCTGCAATCCGTAGCGGCCGCCGGTGCGCTGGAGCTCATGCACCAGCGTGGTCATCAAACGAGCGCCGCTCGCTCCTAGCGGATGACCCAGCGCCACCGCGCCGCCGTTGACATTCAGCTTAGCCGGATCGGCCCCCAGCTCGCGCAGCCATGCCAACGGGACGCTGGCGAAAGCTTCGTTGACCTCGAACAGATCGATGTCGCCCAGGTCGAGCGAGGCGCGTTGGAGCGCCTTGCGTGTGGCCGGGATCGGCGCCGACAGCATAATCACGGGATCTTCGGCGGCCAGCGCGAAAGCGACGAAGCGCGCCAATGGGCGCAGGTTCAACCGCTCCGCCGTGGCGCGATCCATGATCAGAAGCGCCGCCGCGCCGTCGCTGATTTGCGACGAATTGGCGGCCGTGATAACGCCATCCGGCTTGAACGCTGGCTTCAAGGTCGCCATTTTCTCCAGGTTCGCATCGGGGCGAAAGCCTTCGTCACGGCTCACGTGTTTCAAGCCGTTCTCGGTTTCGACCGGCACGGGCGTAATCTCGTTGCAGAACCGACCTTCTTCGGTGGCGCGCGCCGCTCGGCGATGGCTCTCGAGACTAAAGGCGTCCAGGTCGGCGCGGCTGATTTTCCACCGCTCGGCCATCATCTCGGCGCCGATGCCCTGATTGAATACGACATTGTTGTAACGCCGCGCCACGCCCGGTCCGAAAGGCTTGCCCGGACCCGTTCCGTTCGATCCCATGGGCACGCGCGTCATGCATTCAACGCCGCACGCGATTGCGATATCGTAGCTTCCCGCCATCACACCTTGCGCCACGAAATGCGCCGCCTGCTGGCTCGATCCGCATTGCCGGTCCACGGTGGTTCCCGGCACGGACTCGGGAAAGCCCGCTGCCAGCACGGCATTGCGCGCGACATTGTAGGCCTGCTCGCCCGCTTGAACCACGCATCCAGCCACAACGTCGTCGATCAGAGCCGGGTCGAGCTTGTTTCTCTGAGCCACGGCCTTCAACGTATGGGCCAGCAGATCCACGGGGTGCCAGCTCTTCAAAGCGCCGTCCCGGCGGCCAACGGGGGTCCGAACGGCATCTACGATCACAGCTTCGCGCATGTTCGGAATGGTAGCGTTACGCGCGGGCGCGCGTCAATCGGCGCGGGTCAGCAGGTATTTCCGAATCGCCCAAATCACGGCTGCGATGAAAAGCAGCGCGGCGCTGCTCCAGGGCGCGAAAGGGCAGGTGGAAACGTAGCCCAAATCGTTGGCCTTGGGCGCCGAGAAGGGCAACAGGGTCCAGACCGCCAGCCCGATGAAGATCACCACCAGCGCCAGCAGTAAGGCATTACGGATGTCCTTCGACATGATCTACGAAAAGCTTAGCAGGAACGCAGCTGATCGCTCGGTCGGCGGTAAGCTTGAGGCAGGTGCTCTATCTCCAACGTGTCCCAACGCCGCCGCTCGATGCGTTCATCGCGTCGATCTGGTATTGCGAAAGCGAACCGAGGCCGCATGCGCTGGAGCGGGTTCTCCCGAACGGCGCCGCGCAATTGATTGTCAACCTCAAAGAAGACCGGACGCGCGTGTATCGGCCGGAGTCTGGTACACCTTGCGAAACCACGTCGTCCGGGGCGGTGCTGTCGGGCGTACAGTCGCGCTACTGCGTGATCGATACGGCGGAACAGGAATGCGTGCTCGGCGTTGTTTTCCGGCCTGGCGGCGCCATTCCCTTTTTCCGAGGGCCGGCGCACGAGTCGCGCGATGCCCATGTGGCTCTGGATGTGTTCTGGGGCCGACGGGCGGCCGATCTGCGCGATCAATTGATGGACGCGCCCAGCCCCAACGCGAAGCTGGATAGGATGGAGCGCGCGCTGCGTGAGATCTGCCGGCCCCCCACGGTTCATCCCGCCGTAGCATGCGCGCTGTACGAGTTCGCTCAGCCTCGCGCCGCCAACGTCTCGGCCGTGACCGCGATGACCGGTCTCAGCCCGAAGCGTTTCATCGAACGATTCAAGGCGACGGTCGGCGTGGCGCCTAAACATTATTGCCGCATCCTGCGGTTTCAGCAAGCATTGGCGCACGCCGAGAACGGGCATCGCGTGGATTGGACCCGAATCGCGATGGATTCTGGGTATTTCGACCAGGCCCATTTCATCCACGACTTTCGCTCGTTCGCCGGTCTCACGCCCACTGGTTATCAGGCCGATCGGACGCAGTTTCGAAACCACGTCAAATTTCTACAATCGGACGCCGTCTTAGCATGAGATGATTCGGTCATGGCCGATACATTAGAAACCTACCGCACCATCACGCCCTACCTGGTGGTGCCCGACGCCGACTCCGAACTCAAGTTCCTCAAAGCTGCGTTCGGCGGCGCCGAGTTGCAGTGCCAGCGCAACGAGGAAAAGAAGGTGCTGCACGCCGAAGTCAAGATCGGCGATTCGCTGATCATGCTCGGCCAGGCGTGGGGCCAGTTTAAAGCTCTGGAGGCCGCGTTATTCGTCTGGGTCGAAAACGTTGACGAGGTCTATTCCCGGGCGCTTGCCGCGGGCGCTAAATCAGAGAGCGCTCCGGAAGATAAACCGTACGGACACCGCCAAGCAGGCGTGCTTGACCAGTGCGGCGTCACCTGGTGGATCGGTTCGCCGGTCAAATAGGGCTGTCACAACCGCCCGCCTCGCCTCGTCCTAGATTGCGAAGAGAGGCAATATGGAATCGTACGTAGTGATCGGCGGCGGCCTGGCCGGGCTAACGGCCGCAAACGCGCTTGCGGGACCAGGCGCTCAAGTGACGCTGCTCGAACAATCCAACCATCTGGGAGGGCGTGCCCGGACTCAGAAGGAAAACGGTTACTCCTTGAATCTGGGGCCGCATGCCCTGTATCGCGGCGGCCGGGCGGCGCGGACGTTTCGAGACTGGAGCATCCCGTTTTCCGGAGCCATCCCGCCAACAGCATCGCAAGCGTATTTCGTGCGAGACCGCCAATTCTATCCAATCCTCACGAATCTCACGGGACTGCTGGCGACGCGCATGTTCACCTTCCGCGAAAAATTGGGAGTGGCGAATTTGTTGCGCGCCTTCACGGCGCCGAAAGCCAAGCCTTTCGAGACCATGACGGATTGGCTGGACCGGCACGTCTCGTCGCCTCGCGTTCGCGATTTCGCGGCAACCGCGATCCGTATTTCGACCTTCGCAACTGACCTAGATCATCTGCACGCGCACGTGGCTCTCCAGCAGATCCGCAGGGGACTGAAGGACAACGTCCTCTATTTGGACGGCGGTTGGCAGACCTTGGTGGATGGCCTGGCCGAGCGCGCGCGTTCTCTGGGAGTGCACATCCGCTGCGATGAGCCCGTGGGCAAAATCGATTCCATCGATGCCACCGGGATCGTGCTCGCCGTCGGTCCGGCGGAGGTTGAGAAACTGACCGGCATCGCGCCGCCCGTTGGCGTGCCGATCCACATGGCCAGCCTGGACCTTGCTCTCGACGGAATGCCCGACAACGCAACCAATGTGGCCTTCGCGGTGGACCGTCCGCTTTACTTGAGCGTCCATTCCGCGTCCGCCCAACTCGCCCCGCGCGGCGGCCGGATGGTACATGTCGCCAAGTATCTCGGAGGCGTTCTCCAAGATGCCAAGGCCGTGCGCGCCGAGCTCGAGGAATATGCGACGCTGGTCTTGCCTGCTTGGAGGCAGCACATCGTATTCGCCCGATTCTTGCCTGCGCTGACGGTGGCTCCGATGATGCCGACATCCGCGCAACGCCCGGACTGCGACTTCCTTGGACTCGGGCGCGTCGCCGTAGCGGGCGATTGGGTGGGCCGGGAAGGAATGCTGGCCGATACAGCGGTGGCGAGCGCCTTGCGGGCGGCCGGCGCCATCCAGCGGCGTAAGGCGGCTGCGGCCTGAAGTGGATCGCGCGGCGCAATTCCTGGAGCTCAGGCCGCTGCTCTTCCGGCTGGCTTATCGCATGCTCGGCACGCGGGCGGATGCCGAGGACGCCGTTCAGGAAGCGTTCATCCGCTGGGAAAAGGCGGCGGACGACGAGATTCGATCGCCAAAATCGTTCCTCACGACGGTGGTCGCGCGGCTTTCGCTCGACACTCTGAAGTCGGCCAGCCGCCATCGCGAAGTCTACGTCGGCACGTGGTTGCCTGAGCCGCTGGTTGAGCCGCCGGCGGCAGATTCGGTGGAAATGGCCGAGTCGCTATCGCTGGCGTTTGTTCATCTGTTGCAATCTCTATCGCCCGCCGAGCGCGTGGCTTTTCTCCTGCGCGAGATTTTCGATGCGCCTTACGGCGAACTGGCCTCCATCCTTGAAACCAGCGAAGTAAATTGCCGGCAGATTGTGGCGCGGGCCTCCAAGCACATCCGGGAGCATAGACCTCGTTTTCCCCTCGATCGAACTCGCCACCGCGAAGTGCTTCGGAACTTTCTAGGGGCGTGCGTTTCGGGCGACCCGTCGCAACTTATGGCGATGCTGCGCGAAGACGTGGTGCTGCACTCCGACGGCGGCGGCAAGGCCCCAGCCGCGATCAATCCTATCTTTGGAGCCGATCGCGTGGCCCGCTTCTTCGCCGGCCTGGTGAAGAAAGGCGCGGTGACCGGTCTAGAGGTTAGATTTGCCGACGTAAATGGCGAACCGGGGGCGCTGGTATATTACGGTGACCAGCTTTCTTACATCGGCACGGTTCAGCTCGACGAGGCCGACCGCATCGCCGGCATTTTTCTGGTCGCCAATCCGGACAAATTGCCCAAGGCGGCGTTACCGTGAAGCGCTTGCTTTACGGGGCGCCGGGAGTGGAATGAAAGCCCCCGAATAGCTTCCTGCCGTTCGGCATGGTCACTGTGCCGGCGTTGGCTACGTTGCTGCCATCCTTCGCGCCATAGCCTTCCAAAGTGACGTGGTCGCCCTCCTTTAACGCCGTCCTGGTCCATCCCCTGCGAACCAGGCCATTAGGGCTGCCCATTTCGAAGTTCCAGCTGGTGACCTTGCCGCTTTCATCCTTTGCGTCGACGTACAGCCAGGCGTGCGGATTGGTCCATTCGAACCTGGTGACTGTGCCGGAGACGGTGACGAGCTTATTTTGGTCGTACTCGGAGGCGAATGCGTGATGCGCCGAGATGCGCATGGTCGTCAAAAGCAGCGCGGCTGCGGCGGCGCACAAAGTCTTGC
>JBEKHQ010000049.1:0-9543 GCA_050012195.1 Bryobacteraceae bacterium
CTTGACCGCGCATTCGAGAAACGGATCCACCGCCTTCCCGGATGCATATTCCTCGATCTGAACCACCATGGATGGAACCAGGTTGAAGGTCTGATGCACGTTCGGGAAATCGTCCAGAACTTTCACCATGCCGTAGTAATCTTTGAGCGCGTGAAAGCGCGTCCAAGGCAGACGGTATTCTCCCGTCAGCATGTCTTTATAGAGCGGCTGGTGCATGTGCCAGACGAAGCAGAGATTAATCATGAGTAAAACGGGTCGAGAAAGCCGGGATGCTCGCGCTCGCGCGCTACCTGGTGAACAAGCTGCGCGTCGGCGGCGGCGGATCGGTCCCGCGGATGGCCCTCCACAGGATGTCGTTCAACTCGTCATCGTCGTTCAGATCGGCCTCTTTGAAATCCAGCCGCGCGGAACGGGCGGCGGTCGGCGAACTGCCCGGATTTTTGTCGTCCAGTGGAATGCGCGGTTTCTCGCTCTGATACGGCGTGGTCACCGGCGCCTTGGAAAATGCGTTGATCATCGGCCGCGCTCCGGCGTCGAAGTGCGTCATCGGTCGAAGATGCAGGATCAGCTCCATAGTCCGCAGCATCGACGTGGTGTTGTACATCGTGCTGTCGATCTTGCCGGTGTGCGTGTAGGCGGAGAGCAGATACGCGGGCGCGCGGTGCGAGTCGATATGATCCGGGCCGTTTTGGGCGTCATCCTCGACGACGAAAATCGCGGTGCTCGCCCAGAAGCGGCTGCGCGAAACCGCTTCCACGATCATGCCCAAAGCGTAATCGTTATCGGCGAAGGAAGAGAGCGGCGCGATCTTGCCGGGCGCCGTCCCGAAAGTGTGGTCGTTGCCCAACCGCATGGTCATCAGCGCGGGCATGGCGCCGGTTCGCTCGAACTCCGTCAGATCCGCCAGGAAGACCTTGGCGCGCTCCACGTCGGGATAATCGAGATCGAAGTCGCGGTACTTCATGTTCGTCGTTTTCGCGAGCACCGGGTCGCGCACAGTTTCAATCTGGATACCGTCCGGGCCGGCCACGGGCTTGTTTTCCGTCCAATAGCCGTAATTGCGGATGGAAAGGCCGCGCTCCGCGGCGTTGGTCCAAATGTAACCGGCGGGCGGATAGGCGGCCGGCTCGCCGCCTTCATAGTCGTAATGATTGCGGCGATTGGCGTAGCTGTTGGGCCACATCTTCTGGACGTAGTCGTTCGCGATGGCCGATGTCGACCAGCTATGCCCGTCGGCGCTGACATCGGCGTTGACATAAAAATTGTCGAACAGCACGAACTCGCGCGCCAGTTTGTGATGATTCGGGCCGGCCTTCTCCGTAAACAGGCAGAGCGACGGATCGCTGGCGCCTTTTCCGAGATCGCCCAACACTTGATCGTAGGTGCGATTCTCTTTGACGATATACAGAACGTGCTCGAGCGCCGCCGGAATTCCCTCCGGCACTTCCTCCAGCATTTCGTCGTTGTAAGGCGAGTTGCCGATCACTTCCCGCGTGTACGACCTCAGCCGGTCGTCGTCGAACGGCGGAATGAAGGACGCGGAACCCCTTTGGATGCTCGCGACGTATTGATCCATGCGCTCACCCTCATGCGTCCGCGACGCGCGCACAATCGGGCTCGGCCCGCGCGGATTGGCGAAGCTGCGCGATCCTTTCCCGTTCAGGATCACGACACGCCCGTCGGCGAGCACCTTCGCCGCCGTCGGATACCAACCGGTGGGAATGAAGCCGAGCACGTGGCTGCGCGCCTCGGTGACATCCACCACGCCGGCCGCGTTGGCGTCCGAACACACGACGTACAACCGGCTCTGGTCCGGACTGAGCGCCAACGCGCTGGGCGTCATGCCCAAAGGATGATTCGGCGAAGTGGACACGTTGATGGTCTCCACCGGCCGGAGATCGCCGTTTTCCGACACCGCCACGGCATAAACGTTATTGGTGTTCGCGGCCGAAACGAAGATGCGCGCTTTCCAATTGGCCTCCTGACCGTCCTCGGACGCGGTTTCGCGATCGCGCCACACCATGTCGGTGGGATGCGCGCCCAGCCGCACGGTTTGCAGAGGAGTGCCGCTGACCGTCTGATGATGCGTCAGCGTGCCATCCGCCCAACTGGTGACGAAAAACGATTGGCCGTCGGGATGAAAGAGAATGCGATACGGACGCCGGCCCGTCTTGAACCGGTCCGTCACCATGCCGGATTGCGGATTCACCACCAGAATCCGGTCGTGATAAAGATCGGCGGCGTACAGAAGATGGCCATCCGGAGAAACGGCGACGTCGCCGATGAAGTCGGCATACGTTCGCTCGGAGGGGTTCACTAATTCGTAGGTTTTCGACGGCTGGAGCTTGCCATCTTCGCCGAAAGAAAATTCGAAGATCGATGCGCGCGACCCGCCTCCCACCCACAGCGTTCGCCCGTTCGGCGAGAGCGCCAGACCGAGCCATGCGTCGGCCACGGGAGCTCGGCTCACCTCATGCCCGTCCTTGGTATCGAGAACGCTGATCGACGGAGGATTGTAGCCGCCGTTGAGCACGATCAGAAAAAGGCCATCGTGGGAAAGCACCGAAGCCATCGGCAGCGTGTCGAGCCCGACTTGAACACCCGCGGGTTTCACGCGCCAGCCGCTGTTGAGCAGGAAACCGCCATCGGGCAGAATACCAACCTGCACGCGAGGAATCGGCTGCGACTCGGAAACCGCCGCGACCGCGATGACAAGCGCCGCTAAAACCGTCTGGCGAACCGCGAGTGAATGCTTTTTCATTCGGAGAACCTCTGCGCTATCGGGAAGCGGCGTCCGATGCCGAACGCCTTGGTGGTTACTTTCAAGCCGGGAGCGGCCTGCTGGCGCTTGTATTCGTTGCGGTCTACTTTGTTGACGATATCCCGCACCAAGGTCAGGGGCAAATGCAGCGAATCCGCGATCCGTTGCGGCGACTCGTTGTTTTCCACATAGCCGCGCAGGATCTGGTCGAGAACTTCGTACTCGGGCAGCGAGTCGCTGTCTTTTTGGTTCGGACGCAATTCCGCCGAAGGAGCTTTGACGAACACGTTTTCCGGAATGGCGTTTCCGTGACGCCGGTTGGCGACGCGCGAAAGTGAATAGACCAGCGTTTTGGGAACGTCCGAGATCACCGCTAAACCGCCGCACATATCTCCGTAGAGAGTGCAATAGCCCACCGCGAGTTCGCTCTTGTTTCCGGTGGTCAGCACCAGCGCGCCCCATTTGTTCGAGAGCGCCATCAACGTAAGCCCGCGCAGCCTGGATTGCAGATTCTCTTCGGTCACCCCGACGCCGTCGTTGCCAAAAACGGGCTTGAGCGCGCCGCGGCAGGCCTCATACTGATCCCGGATGGAAACCACCTCGAAGCGGATACCCAAGTTCGCCGCAAGCGCTCGCGCGTCCGTCAGGCTGTGGTCGGAAGAATAAGGGCCGGGCATTCCGATCCCGGTCACGTTCTCGCGGCCCACCGCATCCACGGCCACGGCGGCGGTCAAGGAGGAATCGATGCCTCCGCTCAGTCCGATAATTACGCGTTCGAAACCGCACTTGCGGATGTAGTCGCGCGTTCCCAGAGCGAGCGCTTGATAGACCGCCTCGCATTCATCGGGATAATTCTCGTGGCGTTCGCCGGTCAGGGCGCCCGAGTCCATAAAAACGAGATCCTCTTCGAAAGAGGCTGCGGTGGCGATCAAGCGGCCTTCGGCGTCCATGGCGAAACTGCTCCCGTCGAAAACCAGCTGATCGTTGCCGCCCACCAGATTCACATAGACGATGGGAATCTTGAAATGCCGGGCGGTGGCCGCGAATATTTCATGCCGCCGAGCGCGCTTGCCCATGTGATAGGGCGACGCATTGATGCTGATCAGGATGTTGGCGCCGCTTTCGGCGAGCTCCTCCACCGGGTCGCGGCTGTAAAGACGCCGCTCCCAATACTGCTTGTCGTTCCAGGCATCCTCGCAGACGGTCAACGCGGTGGCAATGCCGTCCAGCGTCAATGGAACCTGCTTGGGCGCAGGTTCGAAGTAGCGCTTTTCGTCGAAAACGTCGTAACTCGGCAGCAGCATCTTGTTCTGCCGTAAAACTACGCGCCCGCCTTGGATTACCGCGGCCGAATTGTAGATGGGATTGCCGGACGCCGATCCGGTGGGCGTGACGGTTCCGCAGACGATCGCTAGATCGAGGTTCGCGGCTTCGGCGGCCAGGCGCTCCAGATGCTGCTCGACGCCTTCGAGGAAGCTTTCCTTTTCGAGCAGATCGCGGGGCGGGTAGCCGGTTAGCGTCAATTCGGGGAACACGACGGCTCGCGCTCCGGCGTCGGCGGCTCGCCGAGCGAACGCGAGGATTTTTTCGGAATTGCCGCACAGGTCGCCCACGGTTGTGTTGATTTGTGCGAGGGCGATCTTCATGAGGAAAAGACCATTGTAGCGGGCGGAGGGTTACCGGGTGCGGGCGAGGGCTGGTCAATCCAACAAATGCCCGAGCTTTTGTTTTTTCGTCCGCAGATACCCTTCCGCGGATTCGTGCGGCACAACAATGCAGGGAATGCGTTCGGCCACCCGGATGCCGGCGTTCTCGAGCGCCGCAATCTTGTCGGGATTGTTCGACAACAGACGCACGCTTCGAATTTTGAAATACCGGATAATATCGGCCGGCATCTGGTAATCACGCAGGTCCGCTTTGAAGCCCAGCCGCTCGTTGGCTTCCACCGTGTCCGCGCCGCCGTCCTGCAATTCGTAGGCGCGCAGCTTGTTCAGCAAACCGATCCCGCGGCCCTCCTGGTGTTCGTAAATCACCATGCCGCGGCCTTCCTCGGCGATGAGATTCAGCGAAAGCTCCAGTTGCGAGCGGCAATCGCACCGCAAGCTGTGAAAAACATCGCCCGTCAGGCATTGCGAGTGAATCCGAACCAGCGGCGGATCGTCAGTGGAGGAAACCGCGCCCATGCTGAGCACCACGCTCTCTAATAGTTCGCCGCTGTACCGGCCCTCAAAGCCGTAGATGCGGAAATGCCCGAATCGGCTGGGAAAATTCGCTTCGGCGACCTTCTTGAGCATGGGCTTGAATCGCTTTCATTATAATGATCGCAAGGCCCGCAATGCTGGAACAGCAACAATTAGTGACCACTCTGTTGTTGCGAGTCGCCGTGGCGGCTTCGCTCGCTAGCATTCTTTCGCGCTTCACCGCGTTCCAGCAAATGCTGATGCGGGAGGATCGCACGCTCCTGCAACGCTTCAAGCTGGCACTGGCTTGCGCGGCGCCATACGCGGCCAGCGTCGCCACTCGCGTGATGAACGTTAGTTACCAGGCTGTCGATTTGGGGCTGGAGGGTAGTCTGGTGGCGGGTATGGTGGGGGGGTACGTCACGGGACTGCTGGCCGGCGTCCTGATCTCGATTCCCGCGTTCTTCCTGAACGGCGAATTGATGTCGATGCCTTTGTTCGCCGGCGTGGGCGTGCTGGGGGGATTGCTGCGCGACGTCGCGCCCGAAAAAGAAGACATCTGGCGCTTCTCGCTGTTTTTCAGCCTGAAGCCGAAGCGTCTGCGGCAGCGCACTTATCAGCTGCGGCTGATGTTTCAGCTCGGCTGTTTGTTCACGATCATCTTTACGGAATTAATGCGGGTGTCGGTGGCTCACGTGTTCACTAAGGGCGGAGGAGTTTTTCTGGCGGACATCTGGCGCCAGTCTCATCCCACCACGGCCATCGCCGTCTATGCCAGCTCGGTATTCGCGGTCATGCTGCCGCTCAAAATCTGGAACAATACCCGCAACGAGAAGAAGCTCGAGGCGCAGCAGCTTCGGTTGAACGAGGCCCGACTGGCCGCCCTCACCAGCCAGATCAATCCGCATTTTTTGTTCAACACGCTCAACTCGGTGTCGTCGCTGATTCGCTCCAATCCGGACCAGGCGCGCAGTGTCGTCTACCGGCTCTCCAGCATCCTTCGAAGGCTGCTGCGCAAGACCGACAACCTGACACCGTTGCGCGAGGAGCTGGCTTTCATCGACAACTACATGACCATCGAGATGGTGCGCTTTGGCGAGAAGCTCCAGTTCGTCAAGGAAATCGATCCGGAAACGCTGGACCATCTGGTGCCGAGCATGCTGCTACAGCCCATCGTCGAGAACAGCATCCGCCACGGGCTGAGCAGCAAAGTGGACGGCGGCCTGATTCGCGTGCGAAGCTCGCTTTCCGCCAACCGCCTTCTGATCGTGGTGGAGGACGACGGTGTGGGCATTCCAGAAACCAAACTGGCTACGCTGTTCGAACAGGGCATCGGCGTTAGTAACGTGAATGAGCGGCTCAAGGTGCTGTTCGGCCCGGACTATCGCATGTGGATCGATAGCAAACCGGGCGAGGGAACCCGCACCGGCATTGAGATTCCCGAGGTCCACGTGGCCAGCGAAATCGGGCAAGAGATGACGACGGTGGGTTGAGGCTCGAAACCTTTGGCTGCTCAACAGCGTCTTGTAGACGCGTTCGTGTCAGGTTCTCAATGATCATTCGTGTTCTGGTTGCTGTTCTGATATCAAGCTTCGCTTGGGCGGCCCCTTCGCCTCCCGCCAACGTCCCGGCGCAGACGACGGGTCCCGTGGAAACCGGGTATCGGCAGATGTACGATCTCGATTTCGATCAGGCGCACAGGACCTTCGCCGAGTGGGAACGGCTGCATCCTGACGATCCTCTGGGACCGGTTTCGAACGCGGGAGCTTACCTGTTCGCGGAATTCGACCGCCTGCGCATCCTGCAATCGGAGTTCTTCGTCGAAGACAGTTTGTTCAAGCGCCGGCCGAAGGTAACCGCGGATCCGGCCGCGCATCGCGCGTTCGATCAGGAGTTGGCGAAAGCGGAGCAACTCGCCGACAACATCCTGGCACAATCGCCGCAGCAAACCGATGCCATGTTCGCGAAGATCCTGACGCTCGGCCTGCGCTCGGATTACCTGGCGCTGATCGAACGGCGCAATTTGGACTCGTTAAAGGTGGTGAAGAACGGCCGCTCCATGGCCGAGCGGCTTTTGTCCATTCAGCCGTCTTACTACGACGCCTATCTGGCGATCGGAGTCGAGAACTATCTGCTCAGCCTCAAAGCGGCGCCCCTGCGTTGGTTCCTCCAGATGAACGGCGCCCAGACGGATAAGGACCGCGGCATCCAAGATCTGCGGCTGACGGCCGAGAAAGGGCACTACCTGCGCCCGTATGCCCGGCTACTGTTGGCGGTGGCCGCGCTGCGCGACAAGAATCGCGCTCAAGCCCGCGAAATTCTGTCCGACTTGACGCGCGAATTTCCACACAATCGGCTGTACGTCGAAGAGCTGGCCCGGCTTCAGTAGAATACCTACAAGGGGTAAAGCTCGCGTTCATGACCATCGCCTCCGCCGCAAGCGCGTTTCCACCGCATCAATATGACCAGCGCGTGCTGCTCGCGGCGCTGCAGCGCAAGTGGGGCCCCAAGGTGGACAATCCAGTTTTTCTGGAACGCTTGCAGGCGCGCGTGGGCGTGGACAAGCGGCATCTCGCGCTGCCGATCGAAGAATACGCGGAGTTGAAAACCTGGGGCCAGGCCAACGATCATTGGATACGCATCGCGCAGGAGATCGGCCAGCAAGCCCTTTGCAGCGCCTTGAGTCGAGCGGGTCTCGCGGCGCGGGATCTGGGCGCGCTGTTCTTCGTCTCCATCACGGGCATCGCGTGCCCTTCCATCGACGGGCGGCTCATCAACCGCATGGGGCTGTCGTTGAACATCAAACGCACCCCGATATTCGGCCTGGGCTGCGTGGCGGGAGCGGTTGGGCTTTCGCGCGCCGCCGACTACGTGCTCGCTTATCCCGATCAGGTAGCCGCCGTGCTGGCAGTGGAGCTTTGCTCGCTCACGCTGCAGCAGGAGGATATTTCGGTGGCCAACTTAATTTCCTCGGGCCTGTTCGGCGATGGCGCGGCGGCCGTGTTGGTGTCGGGCGCGGGGCGAAGCGCGCAGGGTCCCCAGGTCTTGGCCACTCGGTCGGTGTTCTATCCCGACTCGGAGCGCGTTCTGGGCTGGGACATTTCCGAAAAAGGCTTCAAAATGGTGCTCGCGCGCGAGCTGCCCGAAATCGTCGAGAAGCATTTGGCCGAGGGCGTGGACGCGTTTCTCGAAGAGCAGGGCCTGACGCGAGCCGACCTTGGAAGCTGGGTGCTGCATACCGGCGGACCGCGCGTGCTGGAAGCCACCGGCGCGGCGCTCGGGTTGTCCGAGGAGGACATGGCGCCATCCTGGGATTGCCTGCGGCGGCACGGCAACCTTTCGTCCGCGTCCGTGCTGGCGGTTCTCGAAGAGGTGATGCTGAAGCGGCGTCCCGCGCCGGGAACGTATGGTCTGCTGGCCGCCATGGGACCGGGCTTCTGCGCGGAACTGGTTTTGCTGAGGTGGTAGTTGAGCGTGAATCCGATTAAGACCGACGTGCTGGTGGTGGGCGGCGGGCCCGCGGGTCTGGCCGCCGCGATCGCGGCACGTCTCAAGGGATTCGACGTGGTGGTGGCCGATGCCGCGCGTCCGCCCATCGATAAAGCTTGCGGCGAGGGTCTTTTTCCGGATTCCATTGCGGCTCTGGGACGGCTCGGAATCGCGATTCGCCCCGAGCACGGCTTTCCGATTCGCGGGATTCGCTTTCTCGGCGACGGAGCTTCCACCGAAGCGAGCTTTCCTTCCGGACCTGGGCTCGGCATGCGGCGCACCGGGCTGCATCAACTTCTCGCCGATCGCGCAACGGAGCTGGGCGTGACGTTGCGATGGGGCACTCCCGTCGCGGAGACCTCCGATGTGTCTTGCCGCTGGATTGTAGCCGCGGACGGACAGCATTCCCGCTTGCGACTCGCCGCCGGACTCGACGACGCGCGGCGAAAGTCGCGGCGCTTCGGATTTCGCCGGCACTATCAGATCGCGCCCTGGACCGATTATGTGGAAGTGCATTGGGGGCCGGGCTTGCAGGTCTACGTGACGCCCATCGCTCGGGATGAAGTCTGTGTCGCTCTGTTGTGCCGCAACCCGCACCTGCGTTTAGACGACGCTCTGCCGCATTTCGAGCAGCTTCGGCGTCGGTTGCAAGGGGTCGCTTACTCAAGCGCCGAACGCGGCGCGGTGACACGCTCGCGGCGTCTGCGGCGCGTCTATCGCGGCAGCACGGTTCTCATCGGAGACGCCTCCGGTTCGGTGGACGCTATCACTGGCGAAGGCTTGTGTCTTTCGTTTCGGCAGGCCATCGCGCTCGCCGACGCGCTGCGATCCGGAGATCTGGCCGCTTACCAGAAAGAGCATCGGCGCATCTTCCGGCGTCCGATGCTGATGGGCGATTTGATGCTGTCGCTGGACCGCTATCCGCTGCTGCGCCGTCCCGTGCTGCGCGCGCTGGCGTTCAAACCGGCTATTTTCGCCAAGCTGTTGGCGGTTCACGTCGGCCTCCCATTACCGGCAGTGGTCGAACCTTGACAAAGCGTCTGGCAGTCCTGCTCTCGATGGCGACGGTGGCGGCCTGCGCGGAGAAATCCGTCGAACTGGATGCTTCGAAAA
>JBEKHQ010000050.1:0-9310 GCA_050012195.1 Bryobacteraceae bacterium
ATCGATTTAGGAAACCTCAGAAAGCCTTCGGAATAATCGCGAAAGATCTGCAGGCCGTGGTCCGACTTAAGAAACTCGATAAAAGCGCCGAACCCCATCGCACCGAAGATGTAACGCGGAGCTTGGTTTTCCGCGGCCTCGCCGGATTTAACGATCTCGTAACTAGCCACGCTTTCCGGCCACGGCAGCGGAGCGTCCACGCACAAAGGCCTGCGCAAGAGAATGATGAAGAATACTCCGATTAGCCCGCCCACCAACAACACCAGCGTGGCCTCCCAATAGTGTGACCGCAGGTCGGTCCAAAGTCTCTGACCGTTGAGCTCCACCATCATGAAGGCCGGTATGGTGAAGATAGCGCCGGCCACCAAAGCCTCGCCCACTGACGCTGCCGTGCGAGTGATGTTCTGCTCGAGCAGATTGCCGCGGAACGCCGGGATGCGAAACAGCGCCATCGCGATCACGGCAGCGGGAATGGTCGCCGCCACGGTTTGGCCGGCGCGCATCCCCAGGTAGGCGTTGGCGGAGCCGAAGACGAAGGCCAGGAAGAGCCCGAGCGCGACCGCTTTTAGGGTCATCTCCGGAGGCGGCTTCTGGGCGGGTTGCACTAACGCATGTTAGCGCAAGTTCGCGATCAGGCGAGTGATTTGGGCGCGGGTGTCAAGGCGTGGGGCGCTGGCGCGCGGCTCGAGCCTGTATCACAGGCCGCCCGCCGCTACAACCCGTTGCGCGATGAGCAGCGATCCTTGTTTCGTGAAGTGATTCGAATCAAACTCGAGCGGGACTCCTTCGCCGGCGTACGAAGCGCAGTTATATCGTTCGCAAACCGGCGCAATAAGCGAAATATACTTCGCGCCAGTTTCGCTGTCGGCCAGCCGAGCCATCTGCGAATCAAGAAGCCAATTCGCCAGCAGCATGTGGCGATGCGGGATGGACATATCGTTCCTTTGAAGGGATACGGCCAGCAACCGCGGCAGCGGAGTATCATATTCCACCATCGGGCCGAACACAACAACCTTGATGCCAAACCGCGCTGCCCATTTAATCGTACGGCGGAGTCCGGTTAAGTCCTCTGGGACCCAACGAGCGGAGATCAACAATGTATCGGGAGGGTGTGAAGGTAAGTAATCCTTGAAAATGTACGCCATCAGATTTTGACATTGGGACTGTCGCTGGCTGATGCGATCGAATATCCGCGGAACGGTAGCATCTTCAACGAGCGGTTTGCAGCCCGCCGCAGTGGCCTGCATGAGATTTCGGTCCGCCAACGTTTTTGACAACCCATACCACAGGGAAGCGGCATGACTGTCGCCTACGAGCAGGTAGCTCTTTTGAGCGGCGTTCTCTTTTAAACAGACCGCGGCATTGAATCTCTGGCCGCGATCGCCATCGATGAAGCAAGCGCCTTGACGGAATTGGTCATCTGGGTTGTAATCCAAATAATCCGCAACGCGGACTGCCTCTCCCGACCATCTTCCGGGAATTCCATTGAAGCGCATCAGACTAAAGGCGACGGCGGCGAGCACGGCCGTCCCCACAAGCGCAAAACGGAAGACCAGTCTGCGGGATGGCCGAAAGCGGCCATATCGGAAGGGTAGTTCGACGAAGCGCCAGGACAAGAACGCAACGCCCAGCGACAGCGCCAGCAGGCACAGTTTGAGAAGCCGCGGTGGAATACTGTTGCCGACATCCGTGTCTGTGTGAGAGAGAACAATGAGCGGCCAGTGCCATAAGTAGAGCGAATAAGAAATGAGTCCGATCCATCGCAACGGCTGGACTGACAGGAGTCGACTTGCGATCGTAATGCTGTGTGATGGTCCCCCTCCCGCAAAGATTACGAGCGCTGTTCCTAGACAGGGCGGAATGGCCGCCAACCCAGGGAACGGCGTGTTGTCGGAGTACGCAAAGCCCGGCGCAATGATCAGAGCGAGGCCAAGAAACGAGGCAAAATTTCTGAGACCAGATGACAATTGGTGGCGAGCAGGGTACAGGGCCAAGAGCGTTCCAAGAAGCAGTTCCCAAGCCCTCGCAGGCAAGAGATAGAATGCGGCGGAATCGTTCTTTTCGGCGCCGATTGCGCTGCCGACCAGGGAGGCTAGCGCTATCAGGGACAGAACCTGCACCCGCTTGGAGCGCGACAAGGGGCGGAGCAACCTCAATACTAAGGGCAGAATCAAATAGAACTGCTCTTCCACAGCCAGCGACCAGGTGTGGATCAAAGGGCTCAGGCCGTTAGTCGCGTCGAAGTAACCCGTGTGCCGCCAAAAGTAAAAGTTCGAAACGGAAAATGTCGCGGCGAGTAGCGATTCCGCGCACCTCTTCAGTTCCGTTGGAAGAAGCATCACGCAGCCGAAGACCGCAACGGCGGAGAGCAGCACCATGAGCGCGGGAAAGATCCGCCGGATACGCCTCTCGTAGAAGTTCGACAGTGAGAAACGTCCTACGTCCAGGTCAGCAATGATGATCGAGCTTAATAGGTATCCGGAGATGACAAAAAACGCGTCCACGCCAATGAAGCCGCCAGTGCATTTAGCCGTTTTTAGGTGGTAAAAGACAACAAGAAGAACCGCCACGGCTCGCAGCCCGTCGATATCGGGCCGATACTCCGAGTGCCTTCCGCCCCCTTGCTGGTTCAGCTTCGAGCCTTCCGCCTGTCCTTTAATCTTGCCCGAATCTACGCCGGCAGAGTTCAACGTTTGTTGTTCCCCGGAAGGCATATCTCTCATGTTGCCATCCTCATGGGAGGAGGGCAATGGGAACTTAGTACTCATGGTAACGGCGGCAGACGTCCCCCAATTCAGGCCCGTGTGTCGGCCCCGGCAGAGTGCGTGCCGGGAAGCGATTTGAGCTTCCAATTCCAGGCGGTTTGGACGATCTCCTCAAGCGACGAATGGCGAGGACGCCAGCCCATTACCTGCTCCGATTTTCTGGCGTCTGCGACCAGGCTGGGAGGATCACCGGTTCTTCTTCCGGTCTCGCGCGCGGGGACTTTGCGACCGGAAACGCGCTCCACCATGGCCGCCACCTCGCGAACCGAGTGGCCTTGTCCAGTACCCAGATTGAAGGCCGTGCTTTCGCCTCCCTTATCGAGATAGGCGAGCGCGGTCAGGTGCGCTTCCGCCAAGTCGGCGACGTGCAAATAGTCGCGAACCGCGGTCCCGTCGGGTGTCGGATAGTCGGTTCCGTAGATTTCGAGAACGTCGCCCGATCCCAGCGCCGCTGAGATCGCGCGCGGGATCAGATGCGGCTCCGGGTTATGGTCCTCGCCGAGCAGGCCTTCCGGATCCGCGCCGGCCGCGTTGAAATATCGGAGCGCAACCCAGCGCAACCCGTAGGCGATTCCATACCAATACAGCAGGCGTTCCACCATCAGCTTGGATTCTCCGTAGGGATTCACGGGCTGCTGAGGGTGGTCCTCGGAAATCGGAATGGCGATGGGGTCGCCATAGGTCGCGCACGTGGAAGAAAAAACGATTGTCTGCACGCCATTCGCGCGCATGGCTTCGAGCAGGTTCAAGGTGCCGGCCGTGTTATTGCGAAAGTACATCTCGGGAGCTTGCATCGATTCGCCAACGTAGGCGAACGCCGCAAAATGCAATACGGCTTGAATGGAATACTGCTCGAACACCTTGTCCAGTGCGGCGCGGTCGGCGATATCGGCTTCGATCAACGGTCCCCACTGGACTGCTTCCCGATGTCCTCTTCGCAAATTGTCAAGTACGATCGGATTCCAGCCGCTTTGCGCCACGAATTTAGCGGTGTGGCTCCCGATGTAGCCGGCGCCGCCGGTGACGAGGACGTTCACGAGTCTGATGTTATCACGCTCGATTTGAAGTGGCCGCCAAGGGCAATCACAAACCGAGGAGTGGATAAATCTCCCAAAGATTCATAAGATTGAGTGAGTCTTCCCGCGCAAAGTGGCTGGTGGCGCGTGAGAGAAACAGGTATGCGTGTTTTCGGGCAGCACCAAGTCTCTAACTTGTTCCTGAGATTAGGCCTACTTCTGGCGGGCGTAAGCGGGACCGTTTTTGCGCAGTCGATCTCGATCACGTCGCCAACATCCGGCGCGACAATTTCGGGCACATCCTACAGGCTCGCCGTGTCGAGCGTTCCCTCAGCCACCTACTCTGTCACGTACTACTTCACCGCTTCGAACGGCGGCACGGTGATCCAGGACTCCACTCATACCGCCGGGATCTCTCGGGTCGCTCCGTACACGGTCAACTGGAACACCAACTATGCTTGGAACTCGCCCTACCTGACCCTCCAAGCCGTCGCACGCGACGCGCTCAACAATGTCTTAGCCACCAGCGCGGCGGTGACCGTGACGGTAGGAAACGCGTTCCCGGTTCCGCCCTCGGTGTTCTCGTGGACCGTCACAGCGCCGGCTTCCCCCTGGTCGGGAAGCAAAAGCGTGTCGGCTTCGGCATCGGGCACGGACGCTTCCTACGCCGCCGCACCGTATTTTAGTTACGTTGACGGTTATAACGTCAATACTTTTACGGGGGTTATTAACTACTGCCCGGCAGGGGCCACCAATCCTCAAGCCTTCAACACCGCTAAATTCGAGAACGGTAATCATATCGTCCGGGTCACGGCTCGCGACTGCAATACCTCGACCTATGGACAACTGGCCGACAACCAACTCGTCGCCGAGTGGGAGCAGGTAATCAACTTCAGCAACTCCTCCACCGCCATGGCGCTCTGGATGTCGCCTGGGTACGAAGTATTTCTATGCACCACCGCGCAGCCTGGTTGTCCGACGAGCATCACCTTCAGCGGCAAGGTTGTGAACACCGACATCAATACAGCTCCTGCCGATTACGTGGCGGCGGTGTTTCCGTCCCTGTCCTCAGTGTCTATTTCAACCACGCCCAAGTACCCGACCGCGCCCGTCGTTACGTCTGGCTCATGTTCATCCTGTTCCTCGATCACGTTGACGCAAAATGGCGTAGTCGGGAGCGCCTATGTGACCTTCACTGAATCGGGCGGCAAAGTCTCGCGCCCCGTCTGGGTCCACGTGAACACCGCGAATCACACGTACAATTTTTCCTCGGTTCCTGGCGCGGCATTCAACACCGACTACCAATCGACCTCGATCTTCCCCAACGCCGTGTTTGCGGCTAGCTCCGGGGCGGGACAAGGCGTGACCGCTTGCGGCGGCGCTGGCGGCGGGACGAATTACAACGACCCGTATTACCCGTCCGCCTTTACCTACGCGGGCGACAGTGTTGCATCGGGATTCAACACCGCCGAAATCTCCCTGCCCGGTTTGACTGCGGCGCTGCCCGAGTCTCAATCGACCTTCACAACCGCCATCACCAATGCGCTCTGCGCCGTCTCCAGTTTTATCACTCCCGCCGGGATGCAGTGGGAAATCCAAATGACCTCGCCGCTCGCGGGCGACAATGCGCTCACATTGCTATCGAACACTCCCGGAGGAAACGGTACGACGCCCTGGACTCAACCCGCACTGGCCGTGGAGATGGGTTTGGTCGCAAGCACTCTTCCAGCCCTCGCCGCCGGGTTCACCGACGAGGTTTCCGCTAATTACCTTCAGCCAATCCAGGGTGGTTCATGGCAGTCGATTTCATCGTCGCCGCCCGGTCAGATTACGAGTGCGGGGTGCGTCAATGGAGGCGTCTGCACCGTCACCTGCGCCGCCGTCGCGCAACCGACTTTCACGAACGCTCTCACGAGCGGTTGTGGAATAAACGCGGCCCATCAGTTCGTAGAAGCCGGGTCCGGTAACAGCTATCTCGATTTCAGCACATCGAGCGGCGCTCCAAATCCCTACGTAGTCACCTGTACCTCGTCCGCGTCGAATGGCGGGTGTCTCACTTTCACCTTCCCGACTCCGGCGGGGATGCCCACCACCACGCTCACGGCAGGCGCGAACCCCGGCATGACATTCTATTGGTTCGCCGCAAACACTTATCCAGCAACAGGGACAGGTAGTAACTGCCAAGGTAAGGTGGGGCCATGCCCGCTGTGGGCGCTGAATAACGCCTATTCCCAAGCCATCAGCCAGATCCGCTCCGTGAGCGGAGGGCCGAAGTTCACGCAGTCCCCCATCGGAACCTCCGGCCCTATTTCTGTTCAGAACTGGACGGGCGATCCTCAAGTCGCGGACTTTCCGATGATCTACTATCCCGGCACCGGCGATTATGGCTTCATGCCGGGATCGGTCCCGGTATTCAATTTCACAACGACTAGTTTGAGCGGCGTCGGATCGCAGTTCCGGCAGTGGTATTCGTCTTTCGGCCCAAACCGCCTCGCGCCAATCGACGTAGAGGAAGCGGCTACGACGCAGACATACGCGTTACAGGGATATTCCGCCACGGTCGCCAGCGTCAGCGGAAATTTGATCACGTTCTCGGGTACGAATCAGCTTGGAACCACCGGACACGGTATCACAAACATCTTTCCGTTGAACACCCGCTTTGTGCTTAGCGGCAACTCGAACTCCAGCGCCAACGGGAATTATTATGTGACGGATTGCCCAACGCCGACCACTTGTCACGTCGTATATGCCACGTTCAATTTCACCGCCTCCGTGACGGGAACTTACACCGCGACAGATCAGAACGGAGGAACCTTCACGATCAACTCGATACACAGCAATTCCGGCGGGTTCGGCAACGCCACCGGCCCCCAAGGACCGCCCTGTGTAGTCCCAACCAAGCGAGGTCTGACCTTCACCATCAACGGCACCGGAACCACATTCGACTCCACTACGATGTGGATGGTCCCATACCCGTACGGCTACAGCGCGACGGGATCAGGAGGAACTTGCGGATTCCCAGCGCAGTTAGGCCGCATGGCGCAGGTCCCGACACTTTCCTCTGGCACGGGAGGCACAGCGAACATCATCCTCGGGGAAACCTACACAAAAGGCGTGAACTGGGACTTCCGGGCCAGCGACACTAGTTTTCGTTCGGGCTTCGCGGGATTCGTGGAGAACGTCATTGCCGGGGCGTCGGCTGGTCGAAGCTATATCAACGGCGTCTATTACGACACGGACGGGGGATTCTATCAAGAATTTAACAACACCGAACCTCTCGGGGGGGGGATTCAGAGTGGCATCCATCCGCGCTACTCGCAGTACGGGCAAGGCGTGGCGCTGTGGAACTCTATCGGCATGGGCGCGGCGCTCACGAATCGGCTCTTACCGTGCCTGTTCCAACCGCGCGGTTCCGCTCCCGACTACGGGCAGTTTTTTGAGTCCACGGTACGCTTGAGTTCGACCTGCAACCTGCTCATGGTTCAGTCGCTCGCCGACAACACGATCCAGCGCACGATTTCGCTCACTTACCTTGATTCCACTGGCACGACCCAGCCGCTCGCACCTTCAGGCCAGACTATCGTCAAATACTGCGCGGGTTGGGCCGCGATAACAGTCTCAACGATTACATCGACTGGCACCAGCACGGTGGATTCAGCCAATAGCTTCGACCCCGATAGCTGTGCGGCAACCGCTTACGTTTACTCGACTTCACCGTGGTACTCGCCGCCGACCATCTCGGCCCGACTCGCGGATGTACCGAACGCCGCCAGCATCGCGATTCAGTGGACCTATTCGCCACTTCAGTTTGGTGTGCGACCGGTGAACAACCAGGCGCTGTATCAGACCTACAACCTTGGGACCGGAACCGGGACTCCCCCGATCGATCGCCAAATTGGAACAGCCTATTATCGGCTGCTTTACCTCGGCGCCAATTCCGCAGTCCTTGCAACCTCCGATGTTCAGACCTTTTGATGGACCGATCGCGATCCGGTTAGGCGTGCCAGAACAAGAGAGCATGGCGCCAAAGATCGTAGTTCGAGCGCAGGCGTGCAGTTATACTGTAAAAGGTGTCCAGCAATCTTCTGAGGAACTTACGCAAAAGGGAGCGCGGCGCATAGCGACTCTTGGCTCGTGGGCGGTGCGCGCCGCGTCCTTTGTGTCTTAAAGGACAAGTGTTGGAAAGCCATGCAGAAAGTGCTTGCTTCTGCGACGCAGGCAATGCATAAGGAGACCTGAAGTCAGTCACGCAGTGGTGCAACCTTCGAAAAGGATGACTGATGCCCTAACTGCGCCTGCGAACCCCCTCCGTCTTTCCCTCCGGGTCTTCGCGCTTTTCACGTTGACTTATCCGAGGCAACGCCGCTGCCGGTTTCCACGCCAATCCCATGATCCTTTGACAAGGTTCAATGCATTAGGTCTCAGGCTGTTCCGTCGTGTGAAAAGGGCGGGGCGCATCTGGGCGAGGGCGTGACCGAGAAGGTCGTCTGTGACATCGTCCGTGAGGTCGTAGCGCAAGCAGGCGTCGAACGCTGGCTCCGCACGACTTTAAAAACACTTGCGCAAGGCTGGGCCATTGCGGCGGGTGGTGAATTGGCGCGGACACAGTGGTATCCATTTCAATTTTGGACTTTTCACATTCAGCATACACCGGCAAATGGGGATTACCATACGCGACAAAACTCCCCCGCGCGTCTCTTGAGCGGGTCCCTTTTCTGTAAGAACTCGAGCGTAGGTAGGTAGTTATACTGTAATTGTGTGGGTGTTCATCGGTGTTCTAAGGAACTCGCGCAAAGGGGAGCACGGGGCGATCACTTGCTCACCTGGTATGGCGATGCGCGTCGCGCCCTTTGCGTTTTAGAAGAGCAATGTTGGAAAGCCATGCAGAGAGCTCTTGCTTCTGTTACGCAGCCAATGCAGTCGCGGGCAAAGGTGGACAGGGTGAGTTTCTTCGCCAGATGGTGTCCGCTCTCGATCAACTCCCCCATGGACGCATCCTCAGTCGCGGCGCTAGCGCGAGCCGAGCGGAGTGCGTTGATTTGCCGTTCGACGGTTGGGAGCGGCTGTGCTTTCAAACCATCGGACGGATTCCCTTTCTTCGACGTCGGGGAGATCTCCTTACCTTAATTAACGACATTCAATTCGATTCTCAGCTCCCTTTGCACGTCGGAAAGCCGAGGCTCTTCGACGGCGTCATGGGTCAATGCTGTCAGACGTTCGAGATGCTAAGCCGTCACGCGACGCCACTAGTACTGACGGCTCTAAACACGCACATTGACAACGTCGCCGATGTGCTGGCCGATGAACGCCGTCGCCTGCGCGTGTCCCAACCCAGCTACATTCATACCCGCATGCGGGAGCGCGTCCGGCGCGAGGTTGAGCTGGCTTCGTGTATACGCGCGATCTCTCAACTGGTGAAGCAATCGTTCATCGAACGGGGCGTTGCACCCGACAAGATCGAGGTCGTACTGCCCGCCGTCGACCTAGATCACTTTCGCCCAGTCATGCAGCGAGATGAGGTTTTTCGAG